>MFYY01000225.1:4087-15721 GCA_001787855.1 Candidatus Riflebacteria bacterium GWC2_50_8
CTGGCTGCCAGGGCCGCCGGACTGGGCACATGCTGGGCTGGTTTTACAACGCGCGCCGCTCAGTCTGGCACTTTGGTAAACGATAAATTAGGCTTGAGCGCCAATGACAAGGTGTTGGGCGCGCTCATGATCGGGCATCCTGTCTATGGCTATTGTCGGGTGCCGCCGCGTAAGCCTCTCGCGATGAGAATCGTCTGATTCCTAATGGACAAGAATTTTGACAGTCTTGCGGGGCGCCTTAAGCAGAATGTTTACGGTTCCAATAAAGGCAAGATCAGGTTGGCGATGCTCGAGTTCGATATGGAGCAGGGTATTGCCGAATTGTCTTCAGAAGGCAGACTGCAGATTCTCGATGCCGGTGGCGGTATGGGACAGATCGCCAGATGGCTCGCTGCAAAAGGTCACGAAATAACCCTGTGTGACCTGTCGGCAGAAATGCTGGCAATTGCCGAACGCGAAAATGTTGCTGCCGGATTGAACGAGCGCATTACCTTGCTGCATTCGCCGATACAGGACCTGCCGCACCTTCTTACAGCTCGCAGCTTTGATCTGGTTCTGCTGCATGGCGTGATCGAGTGGATGGAACAGCCGGCAGAAGCCATCGCAGCGGTTACGCCGCTGTTGCGTGGTGGCGGCGCCATGTCGGTATTGTTTTTTAACCGCAATAAGCTTTTCTTGAAATGGGGTATAAATGGTCAGGTCGCATCGGCCATCGCCGGAAAGCCCAAAAAAGCGCAGAAGCTGACACCGATGACTCTCATCGAAGAGGCGGCTTTTCGAAAAGTTCTCGCCGATCACCAGCTTGCGATTCTGTCGAAAGCCGGTATCAGAATATTTCATCGTTTTTTCACCCGTCAGCTGGTTGCTGCAGTCGATATCGAAGATGCAATCAAGCTTGAAAAACACTACTGCCATGAAGAGCCCTTTGCCTCTCTTGGCGAACACACACACCTGATTTTGAGGAAAAGATGAGCCAGACCCGCGATCTCGAAACCATGCCGGTCAGCAAGCTGCTGATCAGGTTTGCTATTCCCGCGATTACCGGCACCATGGTCACTTCGCTTTATAACGTTGTCGATCGTATCTTTCTTGGTCGCTACGTGGGTGAACTTGGCATTGCCGCGACTACCGTGGCGATGCCACTTATGATGCTGGTGATGGCAATAGGCATGCTGATCGGGTTCGGCACCAATTCGCAGATTTCGATCAGACTGGGAGAGAAAAATTACGAGGAGGCCGAAAGGCTTCTAGGCCAGGGTCTATTTCTGTTTGTTGTGGCTTCGCTTTCTTTCACGGTAGTTTCACTGATCTATATGAAGCCTCTGTTGCTGCTTTTTGGCGCCACTGAAAGTGTTTTGCCATACGCAGAGACCTATCTTTCGATAGTGGTGCTGGGCACCCTCACGCACCTGATATCATTCGGAGCCAACAACTTTATCCGGGGCGAAGGCAATCCGCGTGTTGCCATGGCTACCATGATTATTGGCGGCGTTATCAATGTTGTGCTTGATTACCTGTTTATCGGGGTATTTGGCTGGGGAATGGCTGGAGCGGCCTGGGCTACGGTTATTGGCTACAGTGTTTCGGCAATATGGGTTCTTCATTACTTTATCAGCGGTCGCAGCGTGGTTAAACTTTACTGGCGAAACTTCTGCATGCGCTGGGAATCGATAAAGGGCGTGCTGGCAATGGGCTCGCCACATTTTATAATGAACGCCATCGCCAGTATTCAGATGTCTCTCTTTAACAATCAGCTCGCCAGATTCGGCGGTGATAATGCAATTTCGGTCATGGGTGTTATCATGAGTTTCAGTCTTATCTGGCAGATGCCGATAGTCGGGGTCAGTCAGGGGCTGCAGCCTATTGTCGGCTATAACTATGGAGCCAGAAAGTTTGTTCGTGTTAAAAAAGCTTTGTACATGGCTATTTTAGCTTCTACTGCCATCTGCGTAGTCTTTTTTGTAATGATTCAGTTCTTTCCAGAACCGCTGTTTAAGCTCTTTGTCAGCGACAGCAACTCGGAACTGGTAAACGCAGGAGCTCCAGCCGTTCGCCGCTTTCTGCTCATGCTGCCAATCGTCGGTTTTCTGATCATATCCGGCAACTATTACCAGTTTACCGGTCGACCGCGGACCAGCCTCATACTTACCGTTTCCCGGCAAATATTCGTGTTGATTCCCGCTTTGCTGATTCTGCCGGAATTTCTCGGTTTGAACGGTGTGTGGTATGTTATGCCCACTTCTGACCTGTGCGCATTCATTCTGACCGGAATTTTCTTTGTGCGCGAACGCAATCGGCTGAAAGATCTGATTGCCGAAAGCAGGTTGTTTCCGGTAGACAGCAGCGTCTAAAACCAGATTCCGACGGCAGCGTAAGCCAGAATCATCAAGGCTGCAACTATCATAAAGCCATAATGAACCATCTCGTTGCGCAGAACCGGTATTTTCAGGCCGGCCATGTTGATGCCCGCATTGACAGCGTAAGCAAAACCAACCGCGAAGGGGACCTGAAAGAGCACAAATTCCCATCCGGGGTGGGCCAGAGCATGAACGAGCAGCGAAATGATCAGGCCCACAGCAAATATGCCAAGTCCTCTGAACATGTTTGAACGGTAGTTATCCCAGAGAATTTTTTCGATTTCTTCGCTTTTTTCGGCGTATGCCAGAGCTCTGCCGGCCAGTTCTGCCGGCACTTGCGACCGCATGAGCGCCTGCATGGCTTTTGATTTGCTGCGGGCTTTGGCGCTGTCACTCAGTTCGCTCATGTAGGATGCGGCAAGCTGCATGAGCATTTCCATGCCGCCGCTGCCCAGCGCATCTTCAAAGACACTGCGCTCGTCAACAACATCTCCGAAAATCTTCGGCCCGACAGCAGTCTGTCTGGCGGCAGCTTCTTTTTTTGCGGCTGACGCAAGAGCTGGCGGAGGAGTGATATTGCGCCATTTCTGCTTTTTAGGCCTCGGTTCTTCAGTTGATTTCGACAGCGCCGAGATGTCGACAGATTGCTGTCCGCGTGCGCGGGCGGCAGCATCGAGCAGGCGATATTTGGGCTCATCACTGGTTCCGGGCGTTTTCTGATGTGCGCCGCAGTTGGCGCATTTGAGAAATGGCTGGGTGTACCCATCGGGAATATCAATCGTCGCTGAGCATTGCTCACATCTGATTTCAGCCATCAACTCTCTCGCTCCTGTCATTCTTTTTACAGCGCTTTTGCTCTTCTATCGGCATCACTCTTGTATTATTCTATCATCATTCACTACAAAATCAATGTGATGCAAATGCCGTTTTAGTGTAACATTGTTCAATAACTTTTTATGGAGTCTAACATGGCGAAGAAAGCCAGGGCTGATGAGCTCGTCGTGCAACAGGGGCTGGCGCCGGACCTCGTTGCAGCGCGTCGACTGATTATGGCCGGCGAAATTCGTAGCGGTGACCACGTCTGGGAAAAGGCTGGCGAGAAACTGAGCATTGATACCATACTGGTGCACAAGCCGCGGCATTGTCGCTGGGTCTCACGCGGCGGTCTCAAACTTGAACAGGCTTTTGCCTTATTCGATCTGCGGGCAGATGGCCTGCGCTGCCTGGATATCGGTGCATCGACCGGTGGCTTTACTGATGTGCTGCTGCATAACGGTGCCAGAGAAGTTGTCGCGGTAGACGTTGGTTATGGTCTGCTTGATGCAAAGCTGCAGAATGATCCGAGGGTGGTCGTCAAGGATCGAACTAATTTTAAACTGGTTGCCGACAATGAGTTTGGCGGGCCTTTCGATCTGGCTGTTACTGATGTTTCTTTTATTTCATTGCGCCAGATTTTGCCGAAAGCTGTTGCTATGCTCAAGGAATCAGGAGCGGTGGTCGCTTTGATCAAGCCGCAGTTTGAAGCAGCCCGAGAACAGGTTCCTGAAGGCGGCATCGTTACTGACCCGCAGTTGCATCTGCAGATTATCTTATCGCTGCAAGAGTATTTTAATGCTGAAGCGCAGCTTTATCTGCATGAACTGGCGCCTGTTCCGCGTGTAGACCCGCGCAAGAATATCGAATTTTTGTCGCACTGGAAAAAGTCGCAGCAGCAATTTTCAGCTGAAAAAATAAGCGAAATCATCACTGCAGCACATGCCAGCAAGAGCTGAGAAGCACGACTTTGCGTCAGTCGTGAGTTTTGTTGTTGGGCGGAACCGGTGTGTCAATTTCATCTAAGCCCACGGACTTTACGATGAGAGTGACTTTTTCAATGTTCTGACTGAGATTGCGTTCAGTCAGAATGACGTAGGCCGGTTTGCCGTTGGAAACAGCCTTGTCAAGACGGCCATCTACAACTCTTTTGATCTCAGATGTAAAATTGCCCAGCTCTGGAAACACCTCGGCAAAAGGTTTTCCTGAAGTTTCAGTGCTTCGGCCGCGCAGTCGTAGAAACTCGCTGGCACTGCGGTTTATCTGCAGGATAAGCCCGTTGCGGTTTTGCACAATGACCATGTCTGACGTGTTTTCAATTACGTTAAAGGAGCTGGACTGTGCTTCCATGACCTGTTCCATCAGTCGTGCATTCATAACTGCAATTGCCGCGATCAGCGAAAAGTTGCGCAACATTACCTGGTCATCCTCGTTAAAATCACCAGAAATTTTGTTTACCACTTGAAAAACACCGATCAGCTCACCGTGAACGATCAGTGGGTGAGTTATGATGTTGCGGGTTCTAATGCCTGAAATCTCGTCGTAACTTCGGTTAAACTTAATGTCAGGGTGAATTTCGCTTAAATCTGAATATGCATCTCTGATATTCAGGCTCTTGCGGGTAGTCGCGGTATAGCCAGCGATTGACGAGTGATCCATCGTTACCGAAATTTCTTTGACCGCCTTGCTCTTTATGCTCTGCGAAACCAGATGGTTATCAAACGGGTCTACCAGGTACAAAGTGGCACCCTGCGCTGACATCAGGGACGAAACGTTATCAACAAGAGCGTCGAGAAGCTCCTCAATGTCGAAGGTCGTCAAAAGTTTTTCACCCATGGCGATGATCTTCTCAAGGCTGTCCAGTCGTCTTCTTAATTCCATTTTCTGCTCTCCAGCGACCCGTCTGCAATTCGTATTCAATATTGGATTCTAATTCATTATTACATAATCGGCAAGAAACTTGTCCAGCTTAATGAACAACGCCTAACCGAACAACAATTACGAATGTTAAATCGATCACTGTTGGAAAAGGCCGGCGAATGCTTTATACTGGCTGCATACTGGCGCGCTGGCAATATTGGGAGATAAACCATGCTCAATTCTCTGTCACTGGCAATCCTTAGGCAGCCTTTTACCGGGCTGCGAACAGCTTTGTTTTCGACGAAATATGGCGGTTGCCGATGATGTTTCTGCGCCTGGCCTGGCGGAATCTCTGGCGCAGTCGTCGCCGCACCCAGCTCACCATGGGCGCCATGGTGTTTTCCTGTGCCATGCTGGTTTTTTCTCTGGGATACTACGATGGTTTTCTCTGGAGCCTTATCAACAACGCCACAGAGAAAGAAAACGGCCATGTGTTTCTTGCCCGCCCCGGCTATTACGCCAACCCGGCCTTGGAAGACGCGGTATCTGAAACCATTTCAGCGCAGATTTCTGCTGACATCAAGGAAAAGATAAAGGGCGTGTGCCCGCGCATTCAGTCTTACGCCCTGCTGAGCTGCGGAACTGACCAGGAAAACCGCACCCAGCCAGCACAGATTACCGCGGTAGATCATCAGGCTGAACTTGCCTGCAGCAAATTAGCAAAAGACGTTGTCGCCGGCGGTTTTTTAACTGGCCAGTCGCGTGAGATCCTGCTTGGTCAGGGTCTTGCCCGCAAGATCAAGGCTGCCACCGGCAGCGAAATAATCTTTTTCAGCAACGCTGCCGATGGTTCGATCGCCTCTGAAATTCTCGTCGTAAAGGGCATTTTTTCGTCAGGTGACAATATGCGCGATTCTGCGCTGGCAATCATCAACATTGCTGATGCCCAGGAACTGCTGGTACTCGAAAAGCAGGTGCACAGCCATCGCCTGTTTTTGCACAATCCAATGCAGGCACGTGAAGTAGCTGATCAGATAAATTCCCGGCCGGGCGGACTCGAAGCAACGCCCTGGCAGACGATTTTTCCGCAGATAGCAGATATTCTGCAGGTCTGGTTTGCTGTTCAATTGTTCACTGTCGCTATCTACTACGCTGCTCTGGCGCTGATAACCTTTAACACAATGTATATGTCATTTCTCGAAAGAATGCAGGAATTCGCTGTAATGCAGGCTATCGGGTTGACCCGTCGCCGTCTGGCTGCCCTTATCCTGCTCGAAAGCCTTTTGCTGGCAACTCTTTCCGGGTTGATCGGGCTGGTGCTGGGCGCTTCGGTAAATGTTGCGTTGTTTTACCACCCGATTGATCTGAGCTACTGGATGCAAAGCATCTCATGGGGCGGTTCTTCTATTCAGCCGATGCTGTTTTGTGTGCCCAGCCTGTTATCAAACCTGCTTCCTCTGCTTGCCATGATTCTACTTGGCTTTGCCGTGGCGACATTGCCGACCTGGCGTCTCTACCGACTTAAGCCGGTAGAGGCTTTGCGTGAGGTGTAATATGCTCTGGCTGAATCTTGCATGGCGAAATCTCTGGCGCAACCGTACGCGCACACTGGTATTACTGCTGGTCATTTCCGGCAGCCTGACCTTTGTCGCCTGGATGCAGAACATTGCGTGTGGCTCATATAACAAGATGATCGAAGAGTCTGTTCGTATGGGCAGCGGGCATCTTAGCCTGCACCACCCGGATTACCCGGCAGAGAGATTGAGTGAGCTGCATTTTTCGCAGGCCCAGGCTGCACCGTTGCTTGCCGATAATGCAAAAATTGCCGCGGCATTGCCGAGGTTGTATGTGTCGGCCCTGGCGCGCAGCAGTCGTGATAACCGGGCGGTAATGATTCTTGGTGTCGATTTTGCTCTTGAAAAGCAGGTGAACCCGCTTTTGCAGGATGCGAAAACTGTTGCCGGGCAATTGCCCGCGGCCGATGCAAAGAACCTCGCCTATATTGGGAGCAAGCTGGCCAGCGATCTTCGCATCGACGTTGGCAACAAGCTCGTCGTAATGTTTCAGGATCTTTCTGGCGAGATAAATTCGAAGCTCTATCGGGTTGGCGGCGTTTTTAAAAGTGGTGTAAGTCAGCTTGATGGTTCGACCATATTCGTAAACCGGCTGTCATTGGCTGAAGGACTGGGTAACAGTGATGCGCTGCATGAACTCGCTATTCTGCTGCACACCAGAGACGATCTGCCGGAACAGCTTGCCCGGCTTAAAGCCGCTTGCGCCGGGCTGTCTGGTCTGGCAGCCTTTTCCTGGGAAGAAACCTCTAAACAGATCGCTGACGCGATAAAAATGGATAGTGCCCAGTTCAGGTTCATGATTGTTCTGCTCTACATAATGGTTACCATTGGCACGATTAATCTTCTGCTGATGAGTATCATGGAACGCACCCGCGAGTTTGGACTGTTGCGGGCAATGGGACTCGACCGGCGCCGAATCGGCTGGTTGATTACCTGTGAGGCCATGCTTCTTGGCATACTGGGCTCATTGATCGGTTTGCTTTTTACTATTCTGCTCAGTTTCTACAGCTGGCACTACGGCCTGGATTTTTCGGCGATGTTCGGCGAGGCCGAGGTTGCCGGTATGCTGTTCGATATGCGCATAAACAGCACGTGGGAGTGGAAATGGATGTTCGGGCTCGCTGCGGGCATGGTGCTTGTTGTCGTGCTGGCATCGATCTACCCGATGCGCAAGGCTTTGCGTATCGCGCCCGCCGAAGCCATGCGCCGCCATTAGAACATGAATTTGAACAGGCTGAAAAATTGCATTTTGGCTTTGACTGCCAGATCTTTGTTCCAGCTCTGCGCGTCTGCAAGCGTGATTTCGCGGCAACGCCCAAGGTCTTTATTCAGAACATATCTGAAAGCCCTGGCAACCCGGTGGTCTTCGAGCGCGATCACATCTTCTGAATCGCAGCTGTGGCTGCGTGAGTTGATGTTATAGGCGCCGATAGTGACGGCAAAATTGTCGAACAGGCTGACTTTTGAGTGCAGTGTCTGTGCGCCCTGCCATTCAAAAATCTGGGCGCCAGATCGTAGAACCGGTTCGTAGGTCGACCGTCCGGCCAGGCCACCATAGGGGTGATTGTTTGATTCGATGGAGTTGGTGATGATCTTAACTGAAACGCCACGCGTGCGGGCAGCGGCAATTGCGTCGACCAGTCGCTGCGTCGGAATAAAATAGCCGGTTTCAAGAATTACTTCAGTTCGGGCGCGGTTAAGATAGATTTCAAAGAGGTCGAGCACATTGTCGTCTTTTTCGTTGATCGGGAAAGTCGTGACGAATCTTGCATCAACATCATCGAATACCGGTGTCTGCTCAAAATATACCGGCAATGGCCCACGAATGAGCTTATCGACAGTTTTGAGCGGAGCAAATTCGGTCATAGTTTCTTTCGCTTTTTTGTATTTGCTGAATGCGCCGGTTTCGTTCCACTTTTTAACCGTCAGGTCTTCCCAGTTGCGCTCAAAGAGGTCGAGTACATCGCGCACAATTGGTCCCTGCAGTTCAACATCGGTGTCACGCCAGCCATATTCGGTGATCTCGCCCTTGGCATACTCGTCGCCGGTATTCATGCCGCCGACTATCGCGACGCTCTCGTCAATGATAAACAGTTTCTGGTGCGATCTGAAGTTGGCCTTGATCAGGTTTTTGAGAATCGGGTTGTTGATCATGACCTGCACGCCACCGTTGCGCAGGCGCTGAATGACGCCGCCTTTCTTGTTGAACGAGAAAAAGTCGTCAAGAATCAGTCTGACATCAACGCCGTTCTGCGCGCGTTCTATGAGAATGTCGGCAATTTTGTTGCCGGTTTCATCATCCTGATAGAGCAGGGTCTGAAAATAAATGCTCGAAGTTGCCTGTTTTGCGCGTTCCATGCGGTAATGAAAGCTGCTTCTGCCATTAACCAGCAGGCGCACTGTATTGAGCGGAACCAGGCGTGAGCGGGTCAGCGCATCGGCAGAACCGGCCGAGTAAGTCTCAAGCACTGCCAGATCATATTCTTTGAGGGCCTTGTCGAGTTCGCGCCCTTTTGCGCGACGCTGCAGGTTGTTTACCGCATAGCCGCCCAAGCTCCATATCTTTACCGGTATGGCCAGCCACGAGGTTTTGCTGTATTTTCCCCATTTATCTATCGTGGTCTGCTGGATCTGCTTGAATTCTTCACGTTTCTGGGCGACAACTGATTTCTTTTTCAGGACCTTGATTCTGGCCATTGCCTGGCGTCTGAATTCAGCGTTTCTGGTGACTTTTGCATAGCTGAGCAGCACGTTCTGCGCCTTTGAAAGGCTGGCGGTGCGCTCGTAAACTACTTCGGCAAGTTGAAAAATGGCTTCTTTTTGTAATGCTGCATTGGTGCAGGTTTTGAGAAAGTCTTCGAGCTGTTTCTCTATTTCAGCCAACTTGTTGAAGCGGTCTGGGCTGCCAAGCGCTGACAGGATTTGATCATACTGCTTCTGCAACGCTGACTTCTGAACATTGCTGTGGGTGGCACCCGTCTGATCATCCTGATTATCATCTTGCGTAATGACTGCTTTGCTCGGATTCTCAGCATCGAAAGTTACATTGACGCCAATTGAGCGGTAATAATCGCGACTGGCAGCCTGCAACTCAGCAGCCATCTGCTCGAGCGTCTGCTTGTCGGTCTGATCCATGACCGCTTCCTGGTATGTTTTATAAAGCGACTGGTAACGGTCGAAAGCTGACTTTGAATCTTCGGCCGAAAGGTTCAGGCAACCAAACGACAGAACAAAAAACACTATTGCCAGCGCCATGAATCTGCTGCGTTTAAGACTCATACGTACACCGCCCGATTGAGATTTTTTATAAATTATACTGATTAATCTGTAAATTGCCAAATTTCAGCCTTCGCTCACCCGGTCACCTGGCTGCTGATTTCTTTACTCTGCTCAGATAGAATGAAGAACCCATTTTAAAGCCCGTAACGAAGCCTTTATAGCCTTCCCAGGGTGAGTAGGTTTTTTCAGACGAAAACCCGGCCAGGGTAACCTTGGTGGAGACCAGGTCAACGCTGAGGTCGCCAATAGAAACCTCGACCGAGTCACTGAATTTGGCAAGCTGCTCGGCAAGGTCGCCCATCAGCTTTCGGGTGTTAGCTGCTGCCTGAGCCGTCGAGTCTCCCTGCAGAATAAACGCCGACATTCCCCACACCGAAGTTTCAACGCCTTTCCAGAAGCCAAGAGCAAGACCGGAACCATCAGGCACCAGTGCCTGAACGATTGCCTCGCTGACAAAGGCGCCACGCTCCCCGGTTTCAAGAACACCGATGGTCTCCCAGGTTTTCGGATTTATTTCGAGCCAGGCCCAGAACGGCTGTTCATTGATCATTGCCGGGTTTTCAGGGAACAGCACCACGGATCTGGTAGTGCTGATGGCTTTGATTGCTCTTTTGCTGACGCCGCGACTGGCGGCAAATTTTAACCATGCCTTTTTCTGATTGCCTGAATCGGCAATAACCTGCAGGCGGTTTCTGCCCCAGAACTGAAAAACACCTTTGCCTGCCATTACCTCGGCCTCAAGCACGCTGACAAACATTCCTGCAGCAATTCTGAAAGCTTCAACCGACTGCTTGTCACCGCTGACCACGGGCTGAATGTTTAACAGGTCGAGACGAGCTTCAAAAGCCTTGCTGCTATTGAGAGCTCCGGTTAATACCATGATGCGCGGCGAATTCGTACGGCTTAATTGAACTCCGAGCAGCTCACCAAGTTCATTTTCGTGAGCGGTCTGGGCGGCAATAAACCCGGCCAGGCGGGCATGTGCAAACCATTGCCATAATGAGATATGGTCAGGTGCCCGCTCGCTTCTGGCTGCAGTCCAGCGCTTCTGCAGGTCGGTGGTCTGCTCTTCAGAAAGATCCGGCATGGCCAGAGCGATACTGTGAACACGGTCTTGCAGACCATTTTCGTCAAGCGCCCGCTCGAATCGCAACTGATTCATGCCTTTGCAGCCGAATGTTATCACTTCTTTGACTGGTTGCCAGTTTTTCAGGTCAATAGAATCGCGACCTTCGTTGCCGCCCCAGATGCCGACAACTCTTGCCTTGAGTAATTTGTCGCCTGCCCGGTTGGCCTCTTCGTAATAGACGATTTCAAAAGGTGTTTTGCAGACATCTGCAACCGCCAGCTGGCTTGCAATTACTTTGAAATTGCGGGTTTGCCTGCCACCGCCACTTAATGCCGATGCAGCGGCACCAGTCTGAGCAGTCGCGCCTTCGGCCGTTGGCTCAGTCTCGATTATCACTTCAACCATGATATTGCCTTCATTAGCGGTGGCTTCTGGTATTATTACTGGTGGCCTCAGGTTTGCCGGGCTTTCACTGACCTTCCCGTCGGGGTCGACGATTTGAGTTGTCTCTTTAGCTGCTGGCTTAAAACTTTCTACAATAGCCAGCTGCTTCCAATCTTCACCATAACATTCAATTAAATCTCGGATTAAATTTTCACTTCTTTTTTGACATGCAAAAATATATTTTGATTGTCTTCTGCCCCAAGAGATAATTTTATTATTATCTTCTGAAGAAATATCA
>MFYY01000225.1:15875-16017 GCA_001787855.1 Candidatus Riflebacteria bacterium GWC2_50_8
CTGCCATGAGCCTCTTTTGTATCTAGTAGTTCTACTTTTATTCAAGCCAAATGCTCTAACGGGTTCAACTGCTCCACAAACAGGGCATTCCATTAAACCAACTTTTTCATCAATTAGTTTCATTACTTTTTTTGTCATTTTT
>MFYY01000226.1:0-2034 GCA_001787855.1 Candidatus Riflebacteria bacterium GWC2_50_8
AAGAAAAACAATGTATCGGCTGGCACCAACATCAGTCTCAATCAAACTTGAAATAGCCTTGAACAGTTCATCAGGATCAAGAGTATCAAGCAGGTTCTTAACCCGCATCATTACCATAGAAAAGCGCTGGCGCACCTGTTCAATTTTCTTGTCGAGTAAAGCCTGCTTGGCCTGATACTCGCTTCTGATCTTTCTGGCGTAAGAATCTTCCAGCGCTTTTTTGACGCTGGCCTTGATGGTCACTTCCTTGCCGATTGCCTTGTTAACAACTCCAAGCAGGACACCAAGCAGGATGATGATAACCAGAACCAGCGCAGCAACTACCGACCAGGCAACAGGAGAAGGCTCAATCGTTATTGCTACAGGTTCCTGCGCGACAGCAATTCCTGCCGACAATGCCATTATCGCGGCACAGCAAAACAGCCAGATTCCTGGCCTGCTGATCGACCTGGCAAACAGCGCGCGCAGCATATCAGTAGGTCGGCGCCGAATCAGAAAAAGGCGCTACATTTAGACGAAACTTATGATTCATCGGAATTCTCAGATCTCCAGCGATGTAACCAGCGGGCGGTGCTAGAGTAAGCGAAATTTCAAGCATCGTCCCAACTGCACCCGGGGCAATACCTGCTACGATTTCTTCGGCATTGTTTGGCGTTCTCGTAACCGAAGAAACAACAAATTCAATTCGCACCACATCATCCAGAAAAATCGGTTTAGCGCCGCCAACCAGTATTATTCGACGCTTTTCTTTAGCCAGGGAAAAAACACTATGAACGGTAGTATGATTGGATGTCATCATATCAATAGTGGTTTTGCTGACGTGCCAGGCAATTATATTTCCGTCTGGCGCAACAGTTGGGTCGGGGTGAAATTTAAGCGGCCGTGGCTCTTCGGTTAGTGTCGGGTTTAACATGCCTGGCACGAAATCAAGCTTGTTTGTAGCTTCTTCGAGAGCTTTGCGGGTATAAGCCCAGAACACATCGGCCTGGGCAGTTCGCTCCTGCTTCCAGGCGGTTATCTTGAACGAGTCGCTGCTGCGACTGTAGAGATACATGACAGCTGTGATAAAGCCCGCCATTATCACTATCGAAACAATTATTTCAATAATAGTAAACGCCCGTTTACTGTGCAATTTTAACCTCAATAAGCTCCTCCATGGTCTTGCGGGTGCCTCTGAAACTGCCCCAGGCCCTTACTCTCAGGTAATCCTGAGTATAACCGTGCAGAGAGCGTGATACCAGATCAAATTCTTCGACCCCAAATTCAAATGATCCGGCCGCAACCGCGTCTGGTCCGCCGCCAGCACTGATGTCAAGATGAGCCTTGATCTTTGCCGCCGGCGTATCAGCGTTTTCGCTCTTCAAATCGTAAAGCCACATATCCCGTGTGGTATTGAATTCATCAGGAGGGGCACCTGCTTTTACATCAAGCGCCATCTGATGAATGCGGTAATATTCAGAAGGCAGCACCCGGTATTTGTAGATCGCCAGCTGAATTCCCGATCTTGCCGCCATCAGCGCACGGGTCTGATCATACTGCATACTGTATGAGCCGCGCTGGTGACGCGAATTCATCATCAGAACAGTCAAGAGTCCAAGAATTGCCGTGCAAAAAACCAGCACCACAGCAATAGCGACCCCTTTGCGTCTATTCATGATCATCTGCTCATATCCGCCCGGAAAGTTTCGAGCTCAACCGCTTCACGTTGGCCATAGTCAACACGCACTCTGAGGCAAACCAGATCGTCAAAACAGGAATATGTGGCCACGGGAGGTGGCGGGGGCGGTCCGGGGGGGGGCGGACCGGGAGGCGGTGCAAAATCTCTGAACCCGAAAACCAGAGCGTCGTTATGCGGCGTCTCAATGTTCTGAGCACGAAAAAGAGTCGTCACCTGGGCGCTTATGGCGTAACTGGCGCGGCCAATAGTAACCGAAGTAGAACTCGCGGTCATGCCGGTAAAAAGCAGCGCGCCTTTAAAATCACCAGAAGGCGTCTGGATATTCAGCGGGATATTTCCAAGAGATCCGGAAATAA
>MFYY01000226.1:2060-2555 GCA_001787855.1 Candidatus Riflebacteria bacterium GWC2_50_8
AGCTGGCGGGTGGCAACGCCATAAGAGCTCGAAAAAGCGCCTATAGCCGGCAAAATTGCCAATGCCATAATAAACAGCGCTACCAGAATTTCTACAAGGGTAACCCCTTTTCGGGGCAACCCTGTGAATTCTGTTATCCTACCTGTTCTGCTCATGTTTGCGATCCAGCACGCGAATATTCGGGTTCTCGTTGGTAATTCTGAGATAAAGCCTGATGCTGCGCTCAAGACCGGCATAGTCAGTAGCTCGCACATCAATGAACGGAAACCGTTTGTCAATAAGGTCATTCTCGTCAGAGCCTGCCCCATCAGGAGTCGGTTCGCGAAAAACGACGCGCAATTTGCCGTTAACGCTTTCCTGGCTATCGAGCGGCGTACGATAACTGGCCCGCGGATGCTGATTGGGTATTTCTACCGTTATTTCACCGCTCTGTATGCCGGTAGGTATCGCGACTATGTTATCAAGCCTCTTCCCTGAACTGTCGATAGTCGCCCA
>MFYY01000226.1:2568-13931 GCA_001787855.1 Candidatus Riflebacteria bacterium GWC2_50_8
TCAGTCCAGACGTCAATCAGATATTCAACGTCTTCCTGTATCATTCCTTTGTTGGAAGGAAGTTCAAGCAGAGCCACAACCCGTCTGCCAAAGCTATTGCGCTTTCCGAATGTTGTCACCTCAAGATCCGGAGCACCGTTCGTTTCGAGAGTATCTGACTGATCGTAAGATTCGAGCCTGAAATGCTTGCGAATAAATTCCGGGTCAGGCTGCAATTTGTATTTGCTGAGCAGAAGATCTTTTTCAGGCTGCAGCATGACATCGCTGGGAAAAATATCGACTATGCGAAAATACAGATCCTGGCTGCCATCGGCAATACGACTGCTTAAAAAAGGAATGGCAGTTGGCGGACCAAGAAAGTCAACGTAATCACCGACGTTCATATCAGCCGGCGCGGCACCCGGTTTGTATTTTGTCGACTGAATTATGCTGAAATCCGGGTCACCATTAGGAATGACCGGCGGGAAGAAAATACGACTGCCATCTTTAACCGACTCGATTCTGATAACTATATTTGGCAGATCGTTGTCTCTGATGTTTACAAAGCCCTGACCGCGTCTGAAGTCAGAATTGAGTTTGGCGGTCAATTCGCCAACATAGGCGTCATCGAAGTCTTCGGCCTTGCGGAATTCAACTTTTATCGGCCATTCTTTCGCGTTGCCAGGGTGTTTTGACAGATCGATGTCGATCGACTCGCCGGCAAAATCGACATTGGCGTCGCCAATTACAGTATTACCAAGGCCATAGCAGTTTTCAGGATCATCTTCGCGAATCTTCGGGTCACCGGGATTGAGGTTACCGTGTTTGTCCCAGGCGTAGACCGTGTAGCGCATGACACCATGGCATGAATTCGGCATGATAACGTGATCTGTTGCGTCGCCCGATTCAATTATGCTGGGTTTTTCGAGAATCCAGTTTTCTTCGTTCGCCCAGGTTGCGAGTGGAGAAGTGTCAATTTTGCCAAGCAACAGCGCCGTGCCAATTTTACCCCCTGAATTATCGGTAATTCGCAATCCTTCTACCTTGTACCAGTCACCCGAGGTTGCCGGATTATCCACACCAAGCTCAGGAAAATCGCCATCAATACAGCCATCTATGCGCGGCGGCGTTCGATCTTTGAATTTCATCTCAAACTTGGGGCCCTGATTTTCCATGACCGCTGTCGCACTCACACGATTATCTAATATGAGATCAGCAAGCTCCTTGTATATGTTCTTCTCAGTACCGTTGTGTTCTTCTTCCTGGGTTACAATCATTGCGCCGGCACTGGCCGGATCGGGTTCTTCCTCTTTCCTTTTACAAGGCGGATAATTGCAGAACTGACGATGATCGTCACATGACAGGCTGTTGGGAGGCGGTTGCGGAAAGTTGCGTATATACTCATAATCAGCGTCGAGACAAAGGTAATATATGCGCTCATGTGGTTTGGCAGTTTTGTCGTAGTCTGCAAAAGTCAGATCACCTAACGGTGCGAGAGATTCACTGGACCAGGTCTTAGTGCCACTATCTTCGTCAAGCTTCATGTAACCTGAATCGAGATAAAAATGATCGGCAAGAAAACTGCCAAAATCAAAACCCCCGGTTGAGAAAATAAGACCACCAGAGGAATTCAGTCGGCCAAAAAATTCATCAGCAGTTGATTTTCTGGCAAAGCCCTGAAATTTACTGCTGATCTCGCCCTGACTGGTCATCGGGCCGTCGCTGGCAAAGTTAGCTCTGATGCCGGTGATTGGATCAACATCTTCAAATGTATCCACCGGCGCACCAAAATCCGTAGTCATCATAACCGAGTTTAAAATCGATTCGATAAATGAGTCAGCAGCAAAAGCTGGCTGAAACACCGCAGTAATCATCAGAACCAGACACAGGCACATCAATTTTCGCATGGTTCACTCCTCCGTCTGGGCTTCTACTAAAGCGAAGGCTATCCCTTCAAAAGTTTCGTCACCCTTTACTTTACTATAACTCATAAGAAGTTCACGCTCAATCTGTTTCATGAATTTTGGATGCCAGCCGGCAGCCTGCCGGCCAACACCGCTTAAAATCGCCTCTTCAAAGTCACTTTCACTCGATTGATACTTGAGACTTTTGCGGGCAAGGCCAACAAAATAGTAAGCCCTTGCCCGCAAAGAGCCTGATTCGAGGCTGTAGCCCAAAAAGCGCTGAGCACCTTCGATCTGACCAATTTTGAACAGGCAGATTCCAACCAGGTAATTCAGCCAGGGCACGTTCAGATCACGGGCAACCGTTATCAGGTCGCCAAGACAATCTACCGGAGACTTAAAAACAGTGACCACCACGCACTTTACAAGAACGCGCAGAGTGCCGATTGAGAACCTCATTAAAAGATCCTCACCTGCCTTCCAGGAATAATACATGGCGACAGGTATCAGCGCTATAAGAAACGCCAAAAATAGATATGCAGAAAAGTGCAGGCGAAAATGGCACTCAATACGATAACCCAGCGTTCGATAAACCTTGCCGGTCTTTGCATTACGACTGAAGCCCAGTGCCATAAGATAATTTCGCTGACCGAAATAACAGTCTGAAAACATTGGAAACAAAGTGTCCTCATCAGGATTTTTTCGGAAATATTTCCAGAAGTCAGCAAGCGCCTCATCATAATTTTTCAGCTTCAAATTAGCTTTGCCCCGCAACAGCAGATACTCAATGCGATCAGGCGAATCGGAAATAAGTATAGTCAGCGCATCTATCGTCTCCATCATGCGACCTTCGAGAAATGCGGTCTCCGCCTTTTCCACAAAAGTTTCAATCTGGTTGATATGCTCGATCCTGGCCTTCAGCTCAAGCGCCGGCTTGTAATCCTTTTCACGCTCAAGAATGACCGTGAGCATTTCCATCGCTTTAACCCGGTCACCCTGACCAAAAAAGCCACGGGCCCGGTTCATGTAAGAAACTGCCGAATAAAGATCGACGTCATGTGAACGGCCAGTAGCAACCTCGATCTGGATTCCCTGAGACTTATACTCATCGATTTTGCGATAAGTCTCGGTGACCTGTCGCATTTTTTCCATGGCAAATGTGTTTTCTGGTGACAGTGACAGCAGTTCGTGCAAATTCCTTTCCGCTTCCGGAACGTTTTTTGCCGACAGATAAAACTCAACCTGCTGCTGCAGTCGCTCGGTTCTCTCATTGATAACTTTGTTCAGTTTCGCAGAAAATTCTTTGATTTTTGCGTCAGCAGAATCAATTTTTTCAGCGCGTTGCAAAAAGTTACGTGCCTGCACAAGATTGCCGTTCTCAAAAAACACTTCGGCACGCCGCAGATACTCACGTGCCTGCGAGCTGAACGCAAGCAGCGGGCTGGCCTGAATGGCGACCAGCAAACAAATCAACAGCAAAACATTGTTGAGGTTCCCACGCATTTCTCTGTACACCATATCTATATTTTATCAAATGTAACAAAAAACCGGAGAAAATCCACAACAATAATAGAGAAATAGCGCTGAATCAAACTCTCTCAATCATTAACACGGTAAAATCGTCTGGTTGAGGCTGTTTGAGCTTAAAAAACGGGTGATTATCGATAATGTCCGCACAGGCTTCTCTGGCGGTCAATTTAGGACGTCCGCGAAGATAGTCATTGAATGCCACATATGCGTCCTCGCTATTGGCAACCGGTAATGACTCAATTAAGCCATCTGAATAAAAAAGAATTTTTTCTCCTCGATTCATAACACCTTTCAGGGGTTGCGACGGAGAATAATTGGCTTTGGTGCCAAGAAACAAACCTGAAGCTGATATCTGGTCGACTGTACCGTCAGCGGCATAGCGGTAAGGATAAGGGTGTCCGCAGTTGCGATACTCAAATTTGTTAGTCTCAGTGTCAATCCAGAGCAAAGCAGCGGTCATCATCAGTTTGCGACGAAGTGCCTTAAAAAGAATCTTGTTCATTGCTTCAATCAGTTCGGCCGGCAACAGGTTCTTTTCGATCCCCATCAAAACAGTGGCTTTGCCAATAGCCATGGCCAGAGCCGCAGGAACACCATGACCGGTCGCATCACCAATTAAAACCAGAAGATAACGGTCTTTGATCACAAAATAGTCAAAATAGTCGCCACCAAGAGCGCTGGCAGACCTTGAAATGCCAAAAACTCCATATTCTGCAAACCTGAGTTCTTCAGATGGCAGCAATTGTTCCTGCACCAGCGAAGCGGTCGCCGACTCATGTCGCATTACCTGAAGACTGAATAAATTATCAAAATATTTAGCTGTGGCGAGCGTAAAGCTGGTGATTGCCCAGGCAAAAACCAATGGTGCTACAGGAAAATGCATCAAAAGAAGCTCAGAGAATAGAAGCAGACAGCCCAGAACCGCTGCAAAAACCGACAACACTGGTAGCAATGCAAAATTCGCCATCAGCATTGCCCAGCTGATAAAAAAACCAAGAACGACGGAACCGGCTCGGGCCGGCCATGACAAGAAATAAAATTGCCCAATTCGGTCGGAAAGTATCGTGTCAATTGAAGCTGCTAATATTTCGGCGCCAGAAATGATTCCCAATGGTGTGTTGTGGTAATCATGAACTGCCTGAGCATTAACCCCCAGCACCAGAATTTTATCGCGACAAAAGTCTTTTAATTCGGGTCTGTTATCGAGAACACTCTGAACAGAAATTACCGGTATTCCGCCATTTTTGCGGGCAAATACGACTGGAGCAACATCGGGAAGATCGCTAAGCAGCTGCGTCGCAGAAGAAAAGTGCGTTATCGCCTGCAATGCCGCACTATTTGCCTTCAGGCGTTCATCATGAATCCTGAAGCTGCGCAGTCGGCCATCGCTATTGATTATCCCCCAGACAAAACCCTCTGCTAAAGCATTTTTTCGAAACAGGTCAAGAGAAGCATATCTGGTGAGACTTAAGCCCTGCGCATTTTGTTTCTCTTCGAGAATCGAGATCAGTAAAACATTTCCCAGGTCTTTAACAGCCGACACCAGAGCAGTGTCACCTGATTCTGTATCATTGCTCTGAAAAAGAATATCAACAACAATTCCTTTCGGCTTGAGCTTACCCAGGAGTTGCAGCACAGCTGCAACATCTTCGCGCGGCCATGGCCATCGCTTATTGCTTCCCGCCAGCGATTGCATGTCGATACCGACAACAACCAATGATTTATCTGGTGAGCGCAACCTGGATGCAACGCGATGTTTCAGGTCATACAAAGAATAATCTAGCGCTGCCGTGGTCGAAGGAAAAACAATGATTCCAAGCAGCAGAAAAATGAACAGAATACTGCAAACATAGATCAAACGACGGCTAAACACCTGAACTAATCGAAGAAACAGCGCCTGAGTGTTTTTAATTTTATTCATCTGGTATGACTCTGAAATAGCCTGTTTTGATCAGCAATATTACGCTCTTTTTTAGTATTTATAACGCCGCTCTACGATCTTTCGGGATCGTAGAGCGGCGTTATATCAATCAAACCATAGCTGTTATTTGCTATTCAAGACATCATCCATGGCGGCAGGCTTGGCATCACCTGTAGCGGCTTTGCCACCTTCCTTGTTATCAGCAGCATTCTCAGCAGGCTTTTTATCAGTGCCGGCCGGGGCTGCAGCGGCACCGTCAAACGGGCCAGAAATCTTGAGATAGGTTCCTGATTCATAGCCGCCAGACTTGGTTGAAGTTACTTTTTGTCCGGCCTTCAATGCAACCGTATACTTCAAACCAGGAGCCGGTGAGTAATCGCCGGGCTTATTCTCAATCATCGACTTGTCATCAGCGGCGCCCTGAAAAACACAGGGTTCTTTTGAAGTTGAGTCAGAGCGGACCCAGCTGAACACTTCCTTGCCGTCGACAAGCACATGTAATGCCGCCGCGCTGTAAGTAGAAAGGTAAGGCTCGATAACCAGATCTCCATCACTTTTTGCAACAAAAGAGCTTTCGGCGCCAGTGTCACCGGCAACTCCGCCATCGGCGCTGACGTCTGTTGGTACATCGGTAGAGGTGGTAAAGGTGAAGCCGACAAAAGAGTATGACTTGCCATCTTCGCACCTGAGTTCTACTTTTGATTCAGGAGTCAGTTCAAACACACCCAGGGACACTTTGATAAACGCAGATTTGCCATTTGCCGCGCCGGCTCTCTGGTCTACTTCTTTGACCTTTGTCCCGTTAACGTAGTATTGAGCGCGATTTCCACGATTAACCGTCGCTTTGAATTCGGTAATAATCTGATAAGTTCCAGAAAGTTTTGGCTCACAGGTTAAAGTACCACGGCGGCCGCCTTTTCCAGCATCTTTTGACGTATATGCCTGGTAGCTGATATGCTTCCAGTCACCCTGGTAATTCAAGCGACCTTTATCGGTAAATTTTATCTTGAGATCTGCAGCATTACTTGTGCTTAATGCCAGTAACGAAAAAACGAAAGCCGCCAGAAAACACGCAACAACCTTTTTCATCATGATTACACCCTCCAAACATATTTTAGAAAACTTTACACTTAAATACGATTTTTGACCACATTACTCAGCAACAGCACAAATTCAATTCTTTTCGAGAGGCGTCCATTTATTTCCAGTCTTCTTTGCACCCACTTCAAGCAGCTGATTTGAACTGCTTTCTGGGATTTCTTTCTGGCAGATGTCTTCGGTCACCTTTAATCCTTCAGGATGTCTGGTCACAATCATTTTTGTTCCGGCAGAGACTTCGCGTTTTTCTGTGCCATCCAGCAGCGACCACTCGACCTTTCCCTTTATCACTGAAATAGCATCCTGATTGTCGCTCAATTCAAGCACCACAGTCGTGCCGAGAATTTTTACCAGCATCAACCGGGTGGTAATAATGTAACCGGCAGCGGCCGGTAAAAACGTGAGAGTTGCCTGGCCGCTTTTAGCGTCAATGTTATTTTCCTGCACAGCAAAATCAAGCATTCCATCAATTGAGACCTTTTCAGAATTCTGCCAGCACAGATCAACCCGGCCATTGAGAATGGTGACTTTCTCTCCCGTTTCAAGCTGAATCAGCGTATTCTCAAGAGCAATCTTTTTGAAGTTCTTGAGAATAGTTGCTGAGCCGGAAATCTGCATGGTATTATCCGGTTGGGACTTGCCTGAATACCAGAGTCCCGCCATAAGCATGAATAATACTGCTGCAAATGAGATTTGCAGACGCCAGCTGCGTAACCAGAATGCCAGAGAGAAATCTGAAGACCTGCTTTTTGAGCTCTTTTCCTCGGCAATCATCTTCTGCACTTTACCAAGAATCGCTTCTCTTGCTGAAGCTGAAAGCGTAAAACCCTGTTTAAGTCGCGCAAAACTGCGGTCGTGAATTTCCAGCAGCCGTCGACAGTTGGCACAGCTTGCCAGGTGCTCTTTATGAGCGTCATCAAGAACAGTCTCGGAATGTTCCTGAAGCAACAGGATAAAGTTTTCGCAATCAGCTTTCATCGACTATTTCCCTTAGAGATTGCAGGCATTTGAGAACCATATTTCGCAAAGTTCCCTCTTTTTTACCAGTCAGTAGAGAAATCTCCTTGTAGCTCAGACCTTCTACTTTTTTCAGGATCACAACTTCACGTTCAGTTTCTGAAAGAGCGTTTATAAAGTCGGGAAGTTCATCTACAGCCGAGTTCGATTGATGAAGATGCAGGTCTTCGACAGGCACAGATGTGGTGGAAACCTCGCGATTCGTCTGTCGAAGCAGGTCTACGCAATGGTTGTGAGCAATTTTTCCCAGCCATGAAGCCAACTTCTCCCCTTTAAAATCTGGCAATGCCCGGTAGGCCTTAAAAAAAATTTCCTGAACAGCGTCTTCTGCTGCTGATCTCTTTCCGAGCAGGCTCAGCGCAATTGAAAACACCAGACCAGCGCATGCATGAAATAACGTCTCAAACGCTTTATTGTCCTGCCTTTTAAGAGATAAAAGAAATTCAGAATCAACTTCCAGGTTTCTATAACTCATTCAGTCATTCAACTTTTTGCAATACCGTTGTTCATTCGCAATTTCGGTAACCTTCATTAGATTGAAACGAATATTTTCAGCAATTTGTCATATCACAGCTTTAAATTTATAATCGCCAACAATGATGTCAAAATGCTGATCCGCTGACTTTGATAAAGCTCCTTGGCTCGGCGTTGCCATATGTTTTAAGAACCAGTTTCTGGCCCTCTTTGATGTCAAATGAATAAGAAAGGTCTTCAGCGGGACTATAGTCGCCGGTTTGCGCCAGCTGCATACTATCGGCGTCAACAGTGCCTTTGAACTGCAAAGGCGCATACGTACTGGCATCCAGTCGATGCCATGAGAGAAGCGATGAGCCTTTGAACCAAACCTCTGCGCCATCGGTATCATAAAGATGTACTTCCATGGAAGCTTCAGCATATGTAGAAAGCAACAGTTTCAGCGTCACACCGCCATCGCGCAGGGCAACCAGCTCTTTTTCGCCTTTTCCCTCTAATGCAGTTTCTGAAAAAGGTGGACGCATAACCTCTGGAATAGTCGCGTTTGGCACTGAGCTGACGGGCTGGGATGACTTGGGGAGAGCAAAAATGTGAGGAAATTCAGCAGCTATCCTGGAGATGAAATCAGGAACCGGGGTGACATTCGGATTCGACACTTCGCTGGCACTGGTTTGCTGGCTGTTTTCAAGATCGACAACGCCACCCGACGGATTGAGTTTTTCAACGTTAAACGTGCCAGTTGCCGGGAAAATATCAAATTCAATTTTTGCGGCAAACAGTTCGGGAAGCACTATAAAAACAGCAACAGACAAGAACAGTGCGATCCACGCATTATGGCCAGATTTTAAAATTAAGCCTTTTCCCGTCGAGTACCTTTGAGAAATCATAAGTTTTTACCCTCCCATCAACAGACATTGATACTTTTTTGCCGTCAGCAGCAAGTTCATAAATTACTTTTTTGACTGAAGGCGTAGCGCTGTCATCGAGCTTTACAGTCTCGATTTCCCATGAATTTTCGCTGAGCGGCTTAATCGCTATTGAAGAGCGCATATCGCTTTTCAGATTATGAAGCAGACTGGCCCGCAACGAACTGAATACCTGATCGTTATCGAGAGTATTGCTCTTATCGCGGCTTACCGACAATATGTAAGTCCAGAGAATGACGGCGCCACAAACAAGCGCCAGAGAAATGACAATCTCAACCATGGTAAATGCTCGTTTATTTGACAAAGGTAATCCCATCCTTTGGCATAAACAACCTGAATGCCCGCATGTAGGTTGCAGAATCGGTCACATCAAAATTAACATTGTAAGAAAGCTGTCTTAAACCTGAAGAAGAGAGCTTCGCCATCGACAGCTCCTTTGCTGAAACAACCCCCTCAACATTTATGGCGGATTCAGCTTGAATCTGCCCTTTTAAAGCGATCAGCCCGGCCTGAATCCTGCTGGAGGTAGCAATCCGAATGTTACCAGCAGTGCTGATAAGCACAACCGGCTCCTGGTCTGGTGCTATGATTTCGTTTTGAATAGTAATGTCGCCATTGGCAATAATCATTCCACCGCAACCATCAGCAGACTTCAGAGGTCGGTCAACCAGTAGATCGCCTTTGATCAGATAAATATTATTGAGCAGATGCTCCTTCTGTTCTGTTTCTATGCTTTTATAAAATTCACTCTGCTTGTCAAAACTCAGCACCGCCTTGCTGACAAAGTGGCTTAGATCTTCGAAGCCTGACAAATTGCCCTCAAACAGCTTTCTTCCATCATCAGCAAAGAGTTGATAGAGATTACCAGAATTGGCGTCAACAAAAGAGGCTGGATTATTGTCGACATGCAGCCTTTTTGACAGGTCGGGAACCTTGGTGCCGGCGGGCAGATTTCTGGGATCAACCATAATTGCAGAATTCATCGGTGGTGCGGGAAAATTGAGGGTTCGCAGATTTATCGCGTTGTATCTCTCTTCGAGAACAACCGACATGCGCGATTTATAACGCTGAAACACTCCGCCAAAATTTTCTTCCATGGTATTTGCGGCCTCTGAGCTCATTCCAGGCCAGGAACTGCCATGAAACTGCGACTCCTGAAGAAATGGGTACGGGGCGTAGAGTCCGGTCTGCGTATTCTTAAGACCTTGAATTAGAGCACTTTTCGCAACAACATTGCCGACAACATTAGTCGGCGTGGGCTTGTTTCCGCTGCCAGAAATTCTGATTCTCGATGAAAACAGCTCATCATTGATGCCCTGCAATACCTTGTTATATGAGAGTCCCTTTAATTCACCTGACAAATACTCAGGTTGCGAATAATAAGTAAGAAAATTCAACGATGAAAATTCATCTGGTGGCTGAATAGCAAAGGTTTGCAGGTCATTTTTCTGCAGGGCAGACGCGTAGTTGGCGTTTCCGCCACCAGGGCCACTGCCGATAACCCAGGGAGCATCGCCGCCAAGAAAAACCCAGCCCTGTTTCTCGAAGAATTCAGCAGCAGCATCCAGGTTCAAAGAAGAAAGCCCGCTGCTTTTTCCGCTGAATACCATCAGGGGCGTGTCTTTTAACAGGTCTGGCCTGGAAAAGCGGTCTTCGAAAGAATTATTACTTGCAGAACCCTGCTGTCTCAGGTAAAGAACAAATTTGCCAAGAATCGAGGGCAGAATATTAACCAGCTTTGCTTCGCGATAGCGGCAAACTCTGGCGACAGCACCATTTACAACCGCTTCAGCGTGCAGCATCATCAGGATCCTGTTTTCTCTTGGATCCGGAATCGGGCCAGCAAAAGGCGATTGTGCCACAAGTGGCTCGATATCTCTTAATTCAATTTCAACCTTCAGGGTAGCAAATTTTTCCCAGCTGCTCTGCAGATGGCCAAACATCGAAGAATCTATGGGAATCCGCTCTTTACGAGCATACGGCAGCCCTTCGGCATTTAACAACGCTTTTAAAATCGGAGCCAGTTCAGGCGGTGCTTTTGCGATCTTCGGCAATGTTTCTGGCCGGCCATCGTTAAAGAAGGCAACTGCTTTCATAAAAAGGTTATCAGCAGACTCAACGCCACCAATGGCAAGATGAAAAGACTTTTCATAGTTGGCATCGTGTGAAGCCTGAATCAGCTGGTTTCTTGAAAAGTAATGTCTGACTGCAGCAAACAACAGCAACACGCTGACAAGCATCAAAACGGCTGGCAAAACGAATCCACGGCGACGCTTCATTTTTTCCCCCGCAGCAGGTCTCTGACGATGTATGTAACTGGCGTACTGGTCTTGCGATTAAACCATGCAATCTGCACTTCGACCAGATAATAGGGTCCACCCTCTTTGCCGGCAAGGTCAACCGGTATAATTTCCATTTTACGGGTAAATTCTGTTGGAACCGGCAGAACCCCCAGACTTTCAAGATCTAATGGCGAGGCAAGTTTCGTGTCCTCTTCCAGTGGCTGGGGACGAA
>MFYY01000227.1:0-176 GCA_001787855.1 Candidatus Riflebacteria bacterium GWC2_50_8
AGAAAAACCGGCACACAGCATATTTATCAACGCCGGCATCTACGTTCTCGAACCGGCCGTGCTAGAGCTGGTCAAGCCACAGCAGAAACTCGACATGCCCGAACTTATTAAAGCGGTAAACGGTTCGACCGGCGGTGTCAGCTGTTACCCGGTATCAGAATTCTGGCTCGACATTG
>MFYY01000227.1:197-504 GCA_001787855.1 Candidatus Riflebacteria bacterium GWC2_50_8
GAGCCCACGAAAGCTTTGCCGGAATATCGGGGCAATATGAATAATACCAGCTCATTTTCCGGACGAACAGTTGTTGTAATAGGTGCCGCCGGCTTTATTGGCAGCCATCTCACCGAAAAGCTGCTGGCGGCCGGTGCCAGGGTAAAAGCGCTGGTTCGCTACAACTCACGCTCTGATATCGGCTGGCTCAGCCCGTCAGCAGACAATGAAAATCTCAGCATAGTAAGTGGCGATGTTCGCGACCCTTTTCTGGTAAAAAGCCTTCTTGAAGGCGTTGATACAGTATTTCACCTCGCGGCACTTATCG
>MFYY01000227.1:531-1496 GCA_001787855.1 Candidatus Riflebacteria bacterium GWC2_50_8
TCAACATTCTTGAAGCCGCCAGAGCTCATCGGCTGAAAAAAGTAATACTTACCTCGACCTCAGAGGTCTACGGCACGGCGTTAAGAGTGCCTATCGACGAAGATCACCCCCTGCAGGCGCAGTCACCCTACTCTGCCAGCAAGATAGCCGCCGATATGATGGGCCGGGCTTATGCCAACTCGTTCGGCCTTCCTGTCGTCATTGTTCGGCCATTCAACACATACGGACCGCGACAATCGATGCGGGCAGTAATACCAACTATTATCAGGCAGGCGCTGGAAGGTGCACAGATCAGGCTTGGCGACCTCAGACCGGTGCGCGATTTCAACTACGTCAGCGATACGGCAGATGGCTTTATCGCAGCTGCCACCAGCAGCTGTCACCAGGGCGAAACATTCAATCTGGCAACTGGCCGGGGCGTCAGCATCGCCGAAACTGTAGAGATAATCGGCAGTCTCATGGCAAAAAAAATCAACATACTTCATGAAGAAGACCGCCAGCGCCCCCAGGATTCAGAAGTAATGCGCCTGATCGGCAATGCCGACAAGGCAAAAAGCCAGCTTAACTGGCAGCCTCAGCATTCTCTCGAACAGGGCCTCGCAGAAACGATAAACTGGCTCGAACAAAATCGACATAGTTATCAGCAGCCACAGAAATACCATTACTAGCATGTTTTTAGACAACTTTGCCGAGAAACCGCTGATCATAGCAGAAGCCGGAGTCAATCATAACGGCAGCGTCGAACTTGCGCACAAACTGGTCGATGCCGCTGCCAAGGCCGGCGCCGGCGCCGTCAAATTTCAGACCTTCAAAGCAGAAGAATGTGCCGGCCGTTTTGCCGATACCGCCGCCTATCAGAAAAGCTGCAGCGCCGAAGACCAGTTCAGGCTGCTGCAGGGCCTGGAACTGCCCTTTGCCGCTTTTGCAGAATTGAAAGCACATGCCGAACAGCTTGGGCTGGTTTT
>MFYY01000227.1:1521-12706 GCA_001787855.1 Candidatus Riflebacteria bacterium GWC2_50_8
AGTCTCGACCTGTTGTGCAGGCTTGATCTGGCAGCTATCAAAACTGGTTCCGGCGAAGTCACCAACCTGCCATTTCTGCGGGAAATCGCCGGGCGACGCAAACCCGTTATATTGTCAACCGGCATGAGCAGTCTCGGCGAAGTGCAAAAAGCCGTTGCGACGTTGATTGAAGGCGGCGCCGGCGAAATAGTGCTGTTGCACTGCACCAGCGAGTATCCGGCACCTCCGGCCGACTGCAATCTTCTTTGCATACCAGTGTTAAAACAGGCATTTGCTTTGTCAGTCGGGTTTTCAGATCACACCGAGGGCCATGAAGCAGCAGTCGCAGCGACAGCACTCGGCGCCGAGATTATCGAAAAGCACCTGACCCTGGATCGCGCCATGTCTGGCCCCGATCACGCCGCCTCGCTCGACCCGGCTCAGTTCAAAAGCATGGTTGCAGCGATTCGCAAAACCGGCATCATGCTGGGAAACGGCCATAAAGTTGCTGCTGCCAGCGAACAGGCAAACCTGATGCTCGTTCGCCGCAGCCTGGTAGCAGCAAGCGATCTCAAGGCCGGCGACATTCTGACTGCTGACAAGATCGCTATTAAACGGCCGGCCGGCGGCATTCAGCCTGAACTTTTCAACCAGGCTGCCAACCGGCGAATAACCAGAGATCTTTGTGCCGACGAGCCCATCACCTGGGATCACCTGGGAGAGGTGGTGTCGATTGAGCCTTGAAGTAATAACAGATTTGCAGCGCTGGCAGGATATGATCGATGACCTGCCGGATTTCTGTGGCAAAATTTACTATCAGCCCGCCTATTATCGTGCTTTTGAGATAAATGGCGACGGCCGGCCGGCAGCACTCTATTTTACTGACGGTGATACCGAAATATTTTATCCATTTCTGCTCAGGGCGATTCCAGCGCAGTTGGGTGGCGAAGGTTATTTTGACATGCAGAGCGCTTATGGTTACGGCGGTCCGGCAATTTTCGGCGGCACTGCTGAGGCAGTTGCGCGATTTTCTGATGAATTTGCTGAATGGGCTGACCGGGCAAACATTGTCGCTGAGTTCATCAGATTTAACCCGCTCTATTCCTCCAGCCTGCTGACCAACATATACAAGCTCGAACTCAACAGAACAACTGTCTCTGTCGATCTGCTGGACGGCTTTGAAAGTCTTCTGGCACAGGCTTCAGCCCCGCGGCAGCGCAATTATCGCAAAGCGCTGAAATCAGGTCTTAAATTTGTGACGTTAACTGATTATCAGCTGTTTACAGATATGTATGAAGAAGCCATGCACCGACTTGCCGCCGACAGTTACTATTATTTTTCGCCACAGCACTTTGCTGCGCTGGCGGGATTGCCGCAAGAAACCAGAAGTTTTGTCGGCGTTCAGGACAGTGCAGGCCGACTACTGGCAACCGGAATGTTTCTTTTCGACGAACTGAGCGCACACTACCATCTCGGCGCATCAAGCGAAGCTGGCCGAGAATATCAGCCCAACGCGTTTATGATGTTTGAGGCCGCCAAAGCGGCAGTGCAGGCTGACATATCAGTATTACACCTGGGCGGCGGCCTTTCGCTGGCCGAAGACGATGGACTGTTTCGCTTTAAGGCAGGTTTTTCGAAACATCATCACCAGTTTTTCATCGCGCGTAGAATTCACCGGGCACAACTGTATCAGCAGATTTCACAGGTCTGGCAGGCAAAAACAGGCCAGAAGCCTGGCATTCTATTGCATTACCACGAAGGGTTAGAACATGCAGACGTTTGACAAACAATGGAACCAGGTCCACGACAGCCGGAACTGGGGCCGTTATCCGGCAGAAGAGCTGGTCAGATTCATGGCCCGCAACTATTACACTGGCGACAGAAGCAAGGTACGGGTACTCGATCTGGGCTGTGGCACCGGAGCCAACACCTGGTTTCTTTGCCGGGAAGGCTTCAGCACAGTTGCATTTGACGGCGCTTTTGTCGCCACGACCAAAGCAGCCAGAATGTGCAGCGAGCTTTCGGCAAAAGCATCTTTTCTGCAGGCAGATGCCGGAGTGCTCCCGTTCAAGAGCGAAACGTTCGATGTGGTAGCCGACATCGGAGCCCTTTCTGCCAACAGCAGCGCGGGAATCAGGCAGATCCTGAAAGAGATCTGCCGCGTTCTCAAACCCGGTGGCCGGGTATTTTCTTCGGTGTTGTTCACCCAATCGACAAGCGGCTTTCGAAGCGGCGAAAAAATCGACAATCACAGTTACCGCAATATCGAGCATGGCCCGGTTGCCGGCCTCGGCACCATTCATTTTTTCACGCGCCCGGAAATCAAACGGCTCTGGCAAAATGCCGGATTCGATGAACCGGTAATTGACGTGATCACCCGCACTGATCATGGCGGCAGCCTGCGTGTAAGCTTTTACACGGCAATGGCACGCAAGCTGGAGAAATAACATGTCGGATCAACGCGTAAAAATCGACAACAGCAAACGCATTTCGGTCGTGCTGATCGAGCCGGATATTCCGCAAAACACCGGCAATATTGCGCGCCTCTGCTACGCCACCGGCTGCGAACTTGTTCTGGTCAGGCCATTCGGCTTCAGGCTTACCGACACAGCTCTACAACGTGCCGGCATGGATTACTGGAAAAATCTCGAACCGGTAATCATCGACGACACCGATGATTTTCTGTTATGGGCCAAAGGCAAACGCGTTTTTTATCTGTCGGCACACGGAACCGGCAACTATGCAGCAATAGATTACCAGCCCGGCGATGCACTGGTTTTCGGTTCTGAATCAAGCGGACTGCCACCTGCTCTGCTTGCTGCAGGCAAGGCCGCAGACAGCCTGATTACGCTGCCGATGATCGAACCGGCACGCTGTATAAACGTTTCTTCTTCTGTGGCCGCCGCAGTTTACGAAGCGCTGCGCCAGATCAATCACTGGTCGTCGTCACCACCAGGTAACGAAGGGGCTGGCTCACCGCCGGCATGATCGCCGCCGCTAAGCTCTTCCTGAGCCATGCTTTCAATTTCTTCATCCATGTTTTCACCCATTTCCCTGGCCATTTTCTTGGCCCAGGTGGCAAAGGTACGCGGGTCATTCTCGTCAAGACCCGAAAGAGCTGACGGATCAGCCAGACGTTCCATAATCTGCTCTTCGCTTCTGACAGTTTTGACGCGCGACACCAGGCGCTGACTGCTGGTTGCTGAGCAGTTTGGGCACTGCTGTGGGTTGTCGCGATCATTGATACCGCACAGGATCGTAAACCTTTTTCGGCAGCTGGCGCAGCTGTATTCATAAAGTGGCATGTTTTAGACTCCCTGAAAAATGTTTCATTGCCAGCGATTATATGGTAATCTGTGGTTATATATCAAGTTGATAAACATCAGGCTGAGGAAGCTGAATGAGTCGCTCTCCCTATGAACTGATCAAAAGCACTGACGATGCACTCTGGCGTGAAGGGTTGGCAGCCCTGCTGATAGATCACACTCCAGAGTCTGGCGCAGCCATAATTGGCATGCTTTGCGACAAGGCCTGGCACAAACGAGAGGCCGCAGCCAAGGTCCTTCTTGAGTGGGGCCCCGAAATCAGCCACCTGGTGCTCGAACACCTCAACGAGAAAAAACACGACCAGTTCTACTGGCTGCTTTATGTTCTGGGTCAGCTTGGCGATGAAAACTCATTGTCGGCAGTCAAGCAGATTTTGCACCACCGTGATGCCGAGTTGCGTGGATACGCGATCAGGGCAGTTTCAGCCCACAGACAGATCGAGAATGCGCGAACTCTATACCCTCTGCTTAACGACCCGAACTGGGCCATACGCAAGCTGGTTTTTGAACAACTTCTGGGATTCGGCGAGATGATCCTTGATGACCTGCGCAAGATAATCAACACGCCGTCCAAAGTGCCTAATCACAGCGTTATTGCACTGTTTGTAAAAATCGGCCAGGACAGGGTCATTGAAGAGCTCAGAAAAATTTATGTCGACGGCAGCTTTGCACTTCGCTTTTCAGTAATTTCAGCGCTCGGAGAACTTGGCACTTCCCTGGCGATTGATTTTTTAATCAACGGTCTCGCAGACGGTTCTTGGGCCATCAGGCAACTTGCTGCCGAGCAGCTTCTTAAGCTTGGTCCAAAGGTTTTTGAGAAGCTCACCTCGGCATTCAGCCGCAGCGACTCACTAATCAGATATGACATTATCAGGATTCTTGTCGAACTGCTTGGCGATAAATCCATGCCGCTCATCCAGCGCCTGCTGTCAGCAACTGACCAGGAACATAGACTGCTCGCCATAGAAAATCTGGCACGCCTCAAAAGCGATGATGCGACGGCAACCCTGCTGTTGTGCCTTGCTGATCCTGATCGCATCGTATCTGACTATGCGGCCGACTGCCTGTCACAGAAACCAAATCTGAACATCGACCTGCTGCTGCAGCACCTCAGCACCGAAGACGAAAACCTGAGATTTCAGATCATCAAGATCATCGGTTCGATCGGTGGAATGGCGCTAACGCCGATCATCAAGATTCTCGAGAGCGGAAACAAGCAGGAACGCCTGTTTCTGCTGGGCGTTCTGCAAAAAATTTCGCCGCACCCTCAGCTCATCGACGTTCTTATCAAACTGCTTGGCGATGTAAACTGGCCAGTGCGAAATGCTGCCGCTAATTGTCTGGTTAATTACGGTGAAGCCTCGGTTACTTCGATTGTCAGGGCACTCAACGATAACTCGGATGACATACAGTTCTGGTCACGCAAGGCCCTGGTCATGATCGGCCCGAAAGCGGTAATAACTCTTAAAACAATTCTCGAAGAGAACACCGATCCTTCACTGATGCCACACATCGTCTCAGCACTGCTGTCGATGAATCACCCCGAAGCCGTTCCGGCAGTTACCAGATTTCTCGAAACCAGCGATGAATACCGAATTCAGTCGGTGCTGGCTTCAGTACCGAGTATCACATCAAAAGATGTGGTCAATACGATACTCAATCTGCTGACGCATCCTGATGAAAAAGTCTGTCACTGGCTTTCACACCTGCTCAAAAAAGCAGATGCCAACGCCCTGCGCCGCACGGTATTTCTTGGCTTCAGTCACTCCAATGAAATGGTGCGCTATTATGTCGCTGAAGCAGTTTCTGGCTGGAACAACCTCAGCGAGAATGATTTAAAGGTTGTTGGCCGCCAGCTGCAAGTCGAAAAGTCTGCCAAGAACCTGCGTATAATGGTGATGATACTCGCTCAGAACCCGTACCCTTCCACGGTAACTGCACTGCAGGAATACCTGGAATCATGCAATCCCTCCACAATGCTTGACCTGATGCTGGTTACGGCCTCGCAGAAAAAGATCCCCTTCCTGAAAATGCTCGACCAGCTGCTTAACAGCCGATCAGAAGTCATTACTCTTAACGATGTCGACCGTGTCGGCAAAATTTTGAGCCATGTTTACCAGGAGCATCCGGAAGGCCTGGTTCAGGGGCTGGTTTCGCCAAGCAAGGCTTATCGCCTCTGCTGTATCATCGCTCTTGATTCGATCGATGACCGCCGCATAGCCTTCTCGGTAATGGAAAATCTTCTACCGAACGAAGAACCCGACGTTCTTTGTCGGGCTGTTAAAACTCTCGCCCGCTACTTCTTTCACGATGATTTCAGACTCAAAGGTGCAATTACTGACTTTTTTCTGAGTCTTGGCAAGATGATTACCGAACCGCTCAGTGAATACATCGAAGAACTCGAAAACGAAATTGACCGCAAGTCGCTGGTAGACATGATCGAGAGCGTTGGCGGCGTAGTCTCGCCAGAATTGCTCAGAGCAAAGGGCGAAGCAAAAGTTGTTCTTTCCGACAACCATCTCGACGAAGTCCTCGAAAAACGCCGGGCCGCGCTCGAAGAACTCGAAAAATACGACGAACTCATCAAAACCACGCACACTCTCGACCTGTCGGTCATGTTTACTGATGTCAAAGGCTACACCGCTTTCAGCGCCAAAGCCTCACTTTCAGAAGTCATGTCAATGCTCAAGCAGCACGACGAAATTCTTAAACCCGTTTTTGAAAAGTATGCAGGGGATGTACTCAAGAAAATTGGCGACGCATTTCTGGTTGTTTTTGAGAATCATAACAATGCAATTCTTGCGGCAATAGATATTCAGCGCAAGCTGCAGACCTTCAACGCTTCTGTCCCCGAAGAACGCATGCTGGCGATCAGAATCGCCATAAACAGCGGTTCTGTTATCAGAACCGAAAATGACGTTCTTGGCGACACGGTAAATCTGGCCTCCCGTCTGGAAGGCGTCGGCGATGCCTTTGAAATCGTTATTTCAGAGCATACTCTGCAACGAATCAACCGCCAGATTTTTGAAATCGAAGTGCATGGCGAACACAGGCTCAAGGGCATAGATAAGCCGGTCAAAGCTTACCGGGTTAAGTGGTAAACAGATAGCCGCGCACGGCAACATTGCATGAGTGCCGGCCAACGCCCTTATCAGAAAGCCTTTATCAGTGCCCCTTAACCTGCGGCTTGTCGGTTATCACAGGTTTACCGACGCCAGGAGTCGGTTTGTCGGCCTTGCCAAGTTCATTTGCCGGAGCAAATGAGCGGCCGCTCTGCTTACCCATACGCTCTTCAAGACGCTTCTGAAATTCCTTCTTGTCCTCGGCGTATTTGTAGCCGTCATCGTAGGTGATCTTTTTGGTCACAACGAGATCTTCCAGACACTGATCCATGGTCAGCATGCCATCTGAGCGGCTTGTCTGCATGATAGTAATCAGCTGATCCGACTTGTCTTCCTTGATGCAACGCTTAACCGGCGTTGTGCCGACGAGAACTTCATAGGCCAGCACGCGACCTGCCGACAGATATGCCGGCACCAGTCTCTGAGAAACTACGCCGCGCAAAGTGCCTGCCAGCTGCATGCGAACCGACTGCTGAAGATCACCGGGAAAACTGCCGATAATTCGGTGAATAGATTCATAAGCATTGATCGTATGCAGTGTCGAAAACACCAGATGCCCTGTTTCTGCAGCAGCAATTGCAAGATTCATCGTCTCAAGGTCGCGCATTTCGCCGACGAGTATAACATCAGGATCTTCGCGCAAAGCGCTTCTCAGCGCATTCGAAAATGACAGAGTGTTAGTGCCCAGTTCGCGCTGGGTTATAACGCTGCGCTTGTGCTGGTGAACAAATTCAATCGGGTCTTCGATGGTAATTATGTGGTCATAGCGAGTGCGGTTTACGAAATCAATCATTGCTGCAAGCGTGGTGGATTTGCCGGAACCGGTCGCACCAGTCACCACGATCAGGCCGGTCTTGTTGCAGCAGATCTTTTCCATGATCGACTTATCCATTGAGAGCTCGTCAAACGAGGGAACCAGATTCGGAATGATACGAAATACGCCTGCCATACCATTCTTCTGCATAAACACGTTAACGCGGAATCGCGCACAATCTGATATTTCGTATGAAAAGTCGAGTTCCATACGTTCGTTAAACTCGCGCTTCTGGGCGTCATTCATGATCGAGAACAGCAAAAATCGGCTTTTTTCAGGCGTGATCGTTTCAAAAGTAGTTCTGATCAATTCGCCATGAATTCGAATACTGGGCGGCAGACCAATAGCAATATGCAGGTCAGATCCGCGTTCCTCGTGAAGATAGTAAAGCAGTTCCTTGAGATCAGTAATGTTTTCCTTGGCAAATTTGCGGCGCAACACTCTGGTTTCAACATTTTCAGGGCGCAGCGAGTCAAGAGTGATCTTTTCGTTACGCAGAACCGAATCGAGCTGATCTTCTGAAAGCTTCGAAACCAGCGAGATCATACGGTCTTTTTCAACATCAGTCGAACTGTCATACAGATTCAAAAATGAAGCAATTCCGTAATAATCACGCCGCTTGAGAATCTCGCGGGTCCACCATGCAATATCGGCGCTCTTGTCAAAGGCAGCAGATACAAGTTCTTTAAGGAACGCCTTGCGCGGCTGGCGCGACAGGTTCTCGACAATAGTATGCCTGATTGACAGATCCTTATCATCAAGCTTGAGCAGCAGCAGCCCGGCAATCAGCTCAAATTTCTGGAGTTTGGAAATGGCTTCCACAGCGCAGGTGCGCACGAGAGTGTTCTTGGAGTTATCGATCATGAAAAGAAGAGGACGCAAAGCTTCTTTTGAGCCGATAACGCCAATTACCTTGAGAACCTGAATGATCAGGTCCTCATCCTCGGTGTCGAGACAGGCGAGAAGCGGATCAACGGCATGAACACCAAGCTGCGAAAGAATGCGGTGTGAATACTCCTGGATGAATATTGACTCGTCCTTGAGATATGGCAGTAATTCCGCAACTACCGAAGGATCGCGAACTTCGCCCAGCGCTGTCAGCAGAAAATACTTTGCTTCCTGGGTCGGCGCGCCGAACTTTTCGTTGAAAAGCTTGATGATCTCAAGCCCAAGAACCTTGCCAAGCAACATCATCATACTGAGGCGAGTCTCTTTGGTGGCTGTCGGAAAAATCGCCATGACCGGCGCCACAACTTCTCGACCCCAGTTGGTCAGCGACTTTATCGCTTCCTGACGAACTACCATTGAATCATCATCAAGAAGTCCCATCAGGGTCTTCATCGAATTTTCATTTTTTATCTCACCGAGGCCGGCGCAGATATAGGGCTTGTAGACACCGGTGCGGTCAGATTCGAGCATGCGCTGAAACAGCATGAACGCCTTTTCTCTGAGAATAAGCGGGATGATCTTGATACATTCATACTTCTGCTGGCTCGAACAGCTCTGAAAATATTCCTGAATGATCTGGTATATCGAGTCGCCCTGCTCGATCAGGGCTCTTTTAGCCTGTTTGCGAACTATCCAGCTCGGGTCGGAAATCTTGTCAAGAAAAGCCACTATGACCTTTTTATCAGGATTTTTAGCGAGCGCTTCGACGACAATCTTTCTTATTTCGTCGTTTTCACGACTGTTGAGAATATCAAGAAGCTCTTCCTGGCGGACAAAACCGAGCTCAATCAGAATAAAGTAAGCCCAGAACCGGACAGTCATGTCTGATGACAGCCGAAGGGCAGGCAGAACGTCTTTCAGAATCGACGGGTAGTTGATGACAATCTGAACGGCTTTCTTCTGAATGCTTTCAAACTTGCTCGCCAGAGCAATCGGCAGAGTCGTTGAAACTACCTTTTTCTGCTTTTCCGTGTTCTGTGACTGCAACAGAGAGGCAAGCTTGTCAAGCGCCTGTTCATTATCAAGAAAGTCGTGACTTCTCAGCTTGTCCTGTAGACTTAAGAGGATTTCCTCTATCATATTGTGACTGTTCCCCTGTAATTTTCGAGCAGGTATATTACCAGAGAATTATACCAACAAATACGCTACAAGCAATAGAAAAATGTTCAAAAGCTTGAAGTTTGCTGCTGCTTAGTAACCAGACACCGGCAGCCCCGGTGTTTTCAGCAGGACCCGGTCAGCGGTGACAAAAGTTGCAGCACCGGCCTCAAGACAACAGCAGTATCCCTGTAATGAGATGTCGCTGACTGATGCGGGAAGGTCGGCCGCGCGCATGAGTGCCCCTTCATTCAGCGGGGCAAGCTCAAAGATGTTCTGCGCCAGAACAAAATCGCGCAGTGCCGCATAGCGCCCCGGTGTTCGCAGGGCTCTTCGCATCATCCACAGTGCCAGCGGCACCGATAATACCAGTCCTTCTGCGCGATTAACCATGGCAAGCAGGCCAGCCGAACCCTCGCCATCAGAAAGCCAGGTCAAAAGCGGTCCGGCATCCAGAGCCAGCAGTCCCCCGGCAAATCCCGACCTGAGCTGCGAAGTCTCTCTTTCTGGAGCCTTGAGCACGCCACGCAATAAAGCGCGGCCGGCAATAAAACGCTCGCGCCAGTATGTTGTCCGCGCTGCCGGATTGTCAGAGTACACAGCACCGCGGCGCTGATTGAGCCAGGCAGTAACTTCGTCAGCGATAAAAACGGTTTTTCGACCGGCATGTCGCGCCATAATTGCAAACTCTGGCCGATGATTAGGCGAACTCGGCGAGATCCACGCCTGCACCGTGTGCCGTGAAACCCGCAATAACTGAGCCACTTCATTCAGAGTCACCAGTCGATCAGGCAAAAGTCGCCTCCCCATTTATCATTGCGAAGTAAAAATTCCTTGCTATTAAATATGTTACAATATATTTCAATGTTTTGCAATACGCGAGAAAAGCTGCTGTAGATGCAGGTTTCAACCAGATGCCCTGAAATACGTAAACCTTTATCAAACTGCGTTTGATGTAGGACGTTATGAGCAATACTGCTTCCAATAAGGGCGCAACCCCAAAAAAATCTTATAATCCTGATTAACAATGAGTTTATTGCCGGCAAAATACTTGACCAAACTGCGCAAATAAGCTAACATGTTCGAACCAATTTAACTTTTTGGAAAATTCCCGGAAGTTTTTCAGATGCCGGAATTGCGCCCGCACTGCCCTGACGAAAAAAAATCCGGAGTTGTTAATGATGCAGTCAGATACTTCAGCAGAAACAACCCGGTAAACACGCTCGACGGCGCCCGCATAGACTTCGGAGACGGGGCATGGGCGGGAATCCGCCAAAGCAACACGGCGCCGAGGCTCTCGATATGCATGGAAGCAAGGTCGGAAGAAAAGCTCGAAGAAGTTAAGGGCATGGTGCTTGGACATTTGAAGAAATATAGGGAGATTGAGTGGGAATGATAAGAAAGTATCTAGTATTTAGTATCTAGTATCTAGGTGACTAAATACCAGTATTTTAATCTGGAAACGCTTGCACCCTAAATACTTAATACTAAATACTAGATACGAGACACTCGCCACATCCTAGCTTCGCAGGCTAAACTGCTCTACAATGACAAGGATGTGGCCATTCAGACGCAAGCCGGTAGGCAGAGCCAAACAATCGCTTGAGCGGCTCATTGCCGGCTTCATAATCGGAAGCGCAATCGGATCGATACTTGGGAAGAAGCTGATGGAGAAGCAGGAGGAAGATGATGATGACAAAGAAAACGGCGGTGACTCTGCAAGTGATAAATAAATTTAGAATTCAAAATTCAAAATGCAAAATTAATTTTGAATTCTAAATTTTGAATTTAGTTGTCCAACTCCCCAACCAGGCTTCTCTCAAGCAACTCGTGAATGCGCGAATAGTTATCCGTCTGCGCAAGCACCCACATCATCTTAACCGCCGCACACTCGAAAG
>MFYY01000228.1:0-5938 GCA_001787855.1 Candidatus Riflebacteria bacterium GWC2_50_8
CCGGTTCCGCATGGCGCAACCATCAATGTTGATGATGGCCAGGTAGTTAAGGCCGGTGACAAGCTGGTAAGTGATATTGAGCCGATGACCAGTGAAATCTCGGGCAAAGTGAACTATATTTACGGCTATAACAAGATTATTTGCGAAGAAATTATCGAAAAAGTTCTTGTATACAGCGGTGTTGAATTCAGTTACCCGGCAACACTCAGCCTTAAATTCCCGCCGACAGTTGTCAAAGATGGAGAACTTACTGTTACGCCGATTCCGTTCGAAACCTACACTCAGGTTGAAGACAGCGATGGCGCCGGGATCAGAATCTGTCAGAGAGTGTTGCGCGAAAAGAAATACGCCATCACCAAAGAAATGGTTGCCAGTGGCGCTCTGATCGTTACAGACGGTCAGGAAGTTAAGGAAGGCCAGCTTATAGCTGTTCTCAAGGCTGGAAACAAGGGTGTTGTTCTGCTCGACCACGATTCTTCGAAAGAAGGCAAAGTCAAGAGCACAATCAAGAGCATTATCGTTCAGCCTGGTGAATCACACCAGATTCTTGATGGCGCTGAACTCAGAATCGACGATGGTTCGAAGGTTAAGAAGGGTGAGATTCTCGCCAAGTGGGGCGCCTCAGCTCGAAAGACCACCGACATCATTCAGGGTCTGCCGCGCGTTGCCGAATTGTTCGAAGTGCGCCGTCCCAAGAAGGAAGCAGTCATTGCCGAAGAAGCTGGTATCATTCATGTTGCCGGTAACACAGTGACAATTCAGGACTTCAAGTCTGGTATTGAAAAACCGGTTCGTCTGGCCTTTGGCTCGTCCGGCCTGGTTGTTCATGACGGCGAATTCGTTGAAGCCGGAGATGTTCTTACTGACGGCAAGGTATTCACCAAGAAACTGGTAAAAGTTGTCGGTCTGCCGATCGTGCGTCGCTACCTGATGGACGAAATCCAGCGCGTTTACCGCGATCAGGGCGTCAGCATCAACGACAAGCACATTGAAATCATCGTCAGGCAGATGTTGCGCAAGGTTGTAATCACCGAATCCGGTGATTCAGAATTCCTGCAGAACGAATCAGTTCAGGTCAGAAAATTCGAAGAGCGCGTTAACCGGCTGATCGAAAAGGGCAAACGCCCGCCGCAAGGTGTGCCGATGATTCAGGGCATCACCAAGGCATCGTTGACTACCGACAGCTTTATTTCCGCCGCTTCGTTCCAGGAAACCACGCGCGTTCTCACCAAGGCGGCTATCAAGTCGAAGGTTGACTATCTCAAGGGTCTGAAAGAAAACCTTATCATCGGTAAGCTGATTCCTGCCGGAACCGGTCTGTCGGTGAACAAGAACATTACCTTCAGGAACCTGCCGATCGAAGTAGAACCAGTCAGCAGCGATGACAATGCCGAACTCTTCCAGAATCCGGCCGATGCAGCTGAGGCTGAAAAACTCGACGAACTCGAAAAAGAACTTTTCCTGGAAGTTCCAGAAAAAAAATAATCTTAACTTAAGATTTTTCGATTAACCTAAAAGCCGCCTCAGCAAAGGGGCGGCTTTTTGTGTACACTGAATTTTGTGATCTCAGCAGTCATTTGATCGCAAAGGGCAGTTGACAAGGTTACAAACATGTGCTAAGATCAAGTTCCACCTCTTTGCATCAGGTGGGGATTTTGCAGTTTGCAGAATCAATTTCGTAAAGGAAGGTGTTGTCGTGCCTACTATTAATCAATTAATCAGAAAGGCCAGACAGGCGGTTAAATACAAATCCAACTCGCCGGCGCTTGATAGCTGCCCGCAGAGACGTGGTGTTTGTACTGTAGTTAAAACCACTACACCGAAGAAACCGAACTCGGCTCTTCGTAAAATCGCCCGTATCAGGCTGACTAACAAGATTGAGGTAACCGCCTACATTCCCGGTATCGGTCACAACCTGCAGGAACATTCAGTAGTAATGATCCGCGGCGGCCGTGTAAAGGATTTGCCTGGTGTTCGTTACCACATCATTCGCGGAGCACTGGATTGCGCTGGCGTAGCCAACCGCATGCAGTCTCGCTCTAAGTATGGTGCCAAACGGCCCAAGAAATAAGGAGATTTAATTCATGCCACGTCGTGGTCACGTATCCAAAAGAGAATTGACTCCTGATTCAGTTTACAACTCAAAGCTGGTCACCCGCTTCATCAATAACCTGATGCTGTGTGGCAAAAAGAGCATCGGCAGCCGCATTTTCTATGATGCAGTTGAAATGCTGAGCAAGAAGCGCAAAGACGACAATGGTCTTGAGCTTTTCAAAAAGGTTGTAGACGGCGCTAAACCAATCGTTGAAGTTCGCAGCAAACGTGTTGGTGGTGCTAACTATCAGGTTCCTATCGAAGTTAAACCAGATCGCGCTGTTGCTCTTGCCTTCCGCTGGATTCTCAAGCATTCCAGAGCTAGAAAAGAAAAATCAATGGCTGACCGTCTTTCAGGAGAATTTGACGATATTCTCAACAACACCGGCGCAACTATGAAGAAGCGTGACGAAGTGCATAGAATGGCCGACGCCAACAAGGCATTTGCACACTTCAAGGTTTGATAAATTTTCTTGTGTAATCTGTTGCATTAAAGCGAGTATCCATTAAATGACGACTCTCGAAACAATCAGTAAGATCAGAAACATCGGTATTGTGGCCCACATTGATGCGGGCAAAACCACAACAACCGAGAGAATTCTGTATTACACTGGAAAAGCCTACAAAATGGGCGAAGTTCACGAGGGAACAGCAGTCATGGACTGGATGGTCCAGGAGCAGGAACGCGGGATCACAATTACGAGTGCGGCAACAAAATGCCACTGGCGTGATTGTGACATCAACATTATAGACACGCCCGGGCACGTGGATTTTACTGCTGAAGTTGAACGCTCACTTCGAGTGTTAGACGGTGCAGTAGTAGTTTTTTGTGCGGTTGCAGGGGTCCAGCCACAGTCTGAAACTGTCTGGCGCCAGGCCAATCGCTATAAGGTTCCGAGAGTTGCTTTCGTCAATAAAATGGATAGAACCGGTGCAAGTTTTGAAAGAGTTGTTCAGCAGATCGCTGACCGGCTTGGTTCAAAACCCCTGCCGATTGTTCTTCCGGTCGGCGCTGAAGAGAACTTCGTTGGTCATATTGATCTGCTCACCATGAAAGAATACCTCTGGGATGAAGAATCACAGAAGAAGCTTGGCGCAGAATTCAAAACGATCGACGTTGCGGTTGAGTATCTTGAAAAGGCAAAAGCTGCCAGAGATGCCATGATCGAAACTCTTTCGGCCTATAATGACGAGATTCTTGAGCTTTATCTTGAAGAAAAAGAGATATCTCTTGAACTTCTGCAGAAAACCCTTCGCCAGGCAACTATCGAGAATAAGATAGTGCCGGTGCTTTGTGGTTCAAGTCTTCGCAATAAGGGGGTTCAGAACCTTCTTGATGCGGTTACCTGGTATCTTCCTTCGCCCCTTGATATTCCGCCGACTGTGGCCTATCTGCCTGAAACCCACGAAGAAGTGGCGATAACGGTTGACCCGGCTGGCGAATTTGCCGCTCTCGTCTTTAAGATTGCAACTGATCCGCATGTTGGTAAGCTTGCTTACCTGAGAATTTATTCCGGAAGCATTGAGTCTGGTAAAGTGGTTTACAATCTGACTCGTGATGGTCGCAAGGAACGCATTGGCAGACTGTTGCAGATGCATGCCAACCAGCGCCAGGATCTTCCTGCTGCTTCTGCTGGCGACATCGTTGCTGCGGTTGGCCTCAAGAATATTGGTACCGGCGATACGCTTGCCAGTTCAACCGGCCGCCCGACTCTCGAAAAAATCACTTTCCCCGAAACTGTAATTTCTGTTGCCATTGAGCCGAAGACCCAGGGCGATCTTTCAAGATTGACCGAAGTTCTAGAAGCTCTTATGAATGAAGATCCAACCTTCAAAGCCAAGATTGACTCTGAGACTGGTGAAACCCTGATTTCAGGTATGGGCGAGCTGCACCTCGAAGTGATCGTTGATCGCATAATCCGCGAATTCAACGTCAGAGCTTCAGTTGGTAAGCCGCAGGTTGCCTACAAAGAAGGAATCACAGCCTCAGGTAAAGGTGAAAGCCTTTATGAAAAGCAGATTGGTGGCAAAAACCAGTATGCTCAGGTCGTAATTGTTGTTGAGCCTCTCGAAAGAGGGCAGGGGTTTAAGTTTGCCAACAAGCTTGCCAAAGGCACTCTGCCGGCGCAGTTTGTTGCTGCTATCGAAAAAGGTTGCCAGGATGCTATGAATGATGGTATCTTAGCAGGCTTCCCGGTGGTCGATGTTATGGCAACACTTACTTCGGCGATGTTCCGCGAAACTGAGAGCAACGAAATTGCTTTTAAGATCGCGACTTACGAAGCCATGAAGGCAGCCATGCGCAACGCCAGACCGGTTCTTCTCGAGCCTTTCATGAAGGTCGAGATCGAGACTCCCGAAGGTTATGTCGGCGATATCATTGGTAACATGAATTCTCGGCGCGGTAAGGTAATCAACATGGAAATGCGTGAAGACATCAGAGTAATCGATTGTCATGCTCCGCTTTCCGACATGTTTGGTTATTCAACCCAGCTGCGATCACTCTCGCAGGGGCGCGCCACCTTCACCATGGAGCTGTTGCACTATGATGAAGCTCCCAAGTCCGTTACTGAACGTATTCTTGGCGCGTTTGGCTACAACCAGGCGCCACAGCAAATGATGGCCGGCGATAACTAATCACCGGAATCAATCTCTAATTAAAATCCAAGGAGGATTTTACAATGGCTAAGCAGAAGATGCGGTTGTCACTGAAGGCTTTTGATCATCGTCTTCTTGACCAGTCAGTGGCCAGAATCTGTGACACCGTAAAACGCACTGGAACCAAAATTTCCGGCCCGATCCCGATGCCGACCGAGCTGAGAAAATATACGGTTCTGCGCTCTCCCTTCGTTAACAAGGATGCACGCGAACAGTTCGAAATGAGAATCCACAAGCGCAACATCGACCTGTACAACCCGTCAAGTCAGACTGTTGATTCTCTCATGAACATGGACCTTCCATCCGGCGTCAACATCGAAATCAAGATGTTGTAATCGGAAGGAAATCAGGAGGAAATTATAATGGGCGTTAAGGCAATATTGGGTACCAAAGTTGGTATGACCCAGATTTTTACAGACGATGGCAACGTAGTTCCTGTAACCGTTATCAGCGCAGGACCCTGCACAATCATCAGAAAAGGTGACAGCAGCGTACAGGTCGGTTATCGCGAAATCAGACCAGAAGCAGTTAAAAGACTGCTTAATAAACCACTGCGCATGAGCTTTGAAAAAGCCGGTGTTAAACCGTTCCGTTTTGTAAGAAGCTTGCCCGCTGACGAACTTGAAGGCATTGAGCCGAATACTGAAATCAATGTTTCAATGTTTAAAGAAGGTGACCAGGTATGTGTCACTGGAACCAGCAAGGGTAAAGGTTTTTCCGGCGCAATGGAGCGTCACAACTTCAACGGAGCACAGATGACGCACGGTCAGTCAGACCGCGCACGCGCGACCGGTTCCTGCGGTTCTGGTACTCAAGCATCAAGAACCTGGAAGGGCAAGAGACTGCCTGGTCAGATGGGTAATGTTCGCAAAACTGTAAAAGGTCTGAAGATAGTTAAGGTTGACGAGCAGAAGAATCTTCTGCTGGTTAAGGGTTCCATCCCTGGAGCCGCGAACGGTCTGGTTATTATCAGGCGTCAGGCTTAAGGAACGGAGGAAATTATGGAAACCAAAATTTTTAAAATGAATGGAACCGCCAGCGGTTCAGTTAATCTTGATGAAAGAGTTTTTGCTGTAAAGGCACATCCTCAGACCATCACAGATGTAGTAAAGGCTCAGCTCAACAATGAGCGCCAGGGTACTGTTGCTACCAAAACGAGAAGCGAAGTATCCGGCAGCACTCGAAA
>MFYY01000228.1:6053-8855 GCA_001787855.1 Candidatus Riflebacteria bacterium GWC2_50_8
CGCGCCCTTATTGGCGTTCTCACTGAACTCGCCAATGCCGGCACTGTGCGTGTCGTTGAAAATCTTGAATTTGCCAGCGGCAAAACCAAAGATGTCAGAGTTTTCTTAGAATCACACAAGCTCAAAAAAGTTCTGTTCGTGGTTCCCGAAATTTCTGAGAATACCAGACGTGCGGTTTCCAACCTTTACAATGTTAAGGTTGTCACTCCGATGAATGTAAACGTTGTTGACCTGCTTAAGTTTGGCAATGTTGCCATCAACGACAAGGCAGTAAAAATGCTCGAGGAGGTACTCGTAAAATGAACACACCTCAGGATATCGTAATTCAGCCAATCGTTTCTGAGAAGAGCTATGATCGCATGGGCGAAGGCATTTATCAGTTCAAGGTCGCCAAAGGCGCCAACAAAACCCAGATAAAAGACGCTATCGAAGCCCTTTTCAAAGTTACCGTGAACAAAGTTAACACTGTAACTGTTGTAAGAAAGCCCAAACGACGCGGAGTTTTCCATGGTTACACTTCTTCGTGGAAGAAAGCCATCGTTACCCTTAAAGAAGGCGATTCAATTGCATTCTTTGAGGGAATTGCCTGAGTGCAGGAATAGGAGAAAGTTATGAGTATGAAGAGTTATAATCCAACAACGCCTTCACGTCGCTTTATGACCGGTTTCGATTTCTCTGAAATCACTACCGATACACCTCATAAACCGTTGTGTGAATGGCTCAAAACTACTGCTGGCCGCAATCATCATGGCCACGTTACCCAGAGACACAGAGGCGGCGGTGCAAGACGCCTTTATCGCATAATCGATTACAAGCGCGACAAAGACGGCGTTCCCGGCACTGTTGCAACTATCGAATATGATCCCAACCGCACCTGTCGCATCGCGTTGGTTAACTACCGCGATGGCGAAAAGCGCTATATTCTCGCCCACGAAGGTATCAAGGTTGGAGACGTTATCGAAAGTGGCCCGCACGCAGACATTCTGCCCGGCAACTGTCTTCCCCTCCGAAACATTCCTTTGGGCTCAACCGTTCATAATATCGAAATGAAGCCAGGCAAAGGTGCTCAGATTGCAAGATCTGCCGGCGCCAGCGCACAGCTTGTTGGTAAAGAAGGTAAATACGCTCAGATCAACATGCCTTCAGGCGAAATGAGAATGATCCTTATCGATTGTCGTGCCACTATTGGCAAGATTGGTAACTCTGACCACATGAACGTTACCCTCGGTAAGGCCGGACGCAAAAGATGGATGGGGATTCGCCCGTTCGTCAGAGGTTCTGCAATGAATCCGTGTGACCACCCGCACGGTGGTGGTGAAGCTCGCGCCAGCCGCGGACGCACACCAGTTTCTCTCTGGGGCAAACCTGCTCAGGGTTTCAAGACCAGAAAGAAAAAGAACCAGTCCAGCAAATACATCATTTCGCGCTGTAAGAAGTAAGGGAGAACACCAATGGCTAAAAAAGCTCCATTTGTTTGTGTAAGACTGCTCAAAAGAGTTCAGGAAATGAATCAGGCCGGTGAAAAACGCCAGCTCAAGACCTGGTCGAGAGCATCAACCGTTTACCCAGAAATGGTTGGTCACACCATCGCCGTTCATAATGGTAAAAAACACGTGCCAGTTTTCATCACTGAAAATATGGTTGGCCACAAGCTTGGCGAATTCGCAGCGACCAGAACCTTCAAGGCTCACGCTGGCGAAAAAGCTACCAAGCTTAAATAGGGAAGGAGAAATAAGAATGTTACGACTTGTTGGTGTAACCATTCCCGATGACGTTGATCTGTTCAACGGCCTGCGCATGATCAAAGGCCTTGACACCAAAAACAGCCGCGCCAGAATTGAAACTGTTCTGACCAAAGCCGGCCTCTACAATCGCCAGCTCCAGCCAAACGGCAAGCTTGAAAAAGTTTACCCGAAGGTGGGCGACTTGAGCTGGAAAGAAAAAACAACACTTATCGATGTTCTCGAAATGCCCAAGGCAGTTCTTAGAAACATCGGCTCCAGCCCGAAGAAGCTCAGACTTATTGCTGACGCTATTCGCGGCAAAGGCGTAGACGAAGCTCTTTCTATTCTGCAGTTCATGCAGAAGGGCGAAGCTCCGACTCTGCTCAAACTTCTCAAATCCGCTATTGCCAATGCCGGCAGCAACCATGATCTTCGTGCAGACGACCTCTACATTGCCAAGATCACCATTGACGGTGGCGCCACCATGAAGAGATTCATGGCTCGTGCTCGCGGTCGTGCCTGTCGCATTCGCAAAAGAACCTCGCATGCCAAGATCGTTCTGCGCGAAAAATTCTCAATGGCCAAATTTGCCGTAAGTGCTCAGACTGCTGAAGCAGGTGCCAAAAAGACAGTTAAAAAGGCTGCCAGCAAACCCGCCGCCTCCAGCAAGCCAGCTGCCAAAGCCGATAAACCGGCCGCAGCCAAGAAAACCACTACCAAAAAGACCACCAAACCCGCCGGAGGTAAAGAATAATGGGCCAGAAGATTAACCCAATTGGAATTCGACTTGGCATCACCAGAACCTGGGACTCAAGATGGTTCGCCAAACGTGCTGACTATGCGAAATTCGTGCTTGAAGATGTTAAGGTTCGCAAGTTCATCGATCAGCAGAAGTTCCGCCGCGAAGGCATCAGCAAGATCGAAATCGAACGCAAATCTAACAACAAGATGCGCATCACTATTCACACTGCCAAGCCCGGCGTGATCATCGGCCGTGGTGGCGACAAAGTTGAAGAGCTCAAGAAAGAACTTGAAACCCTCACCGGTAAATCAGTGTTCCTCAACATTCAGGAAATCA
>MFYY01000228.1:9018-11122 GCA_001787855.1 Candidatus Riflebacteria bacterium GWC2_50_8
AATCGCCCGCCGCGAATGGGTTCGCGAAGGTCGCGTTCCTCTGCACACTCTTCGTGCTGAAATTGACTATGCAACTGATACTGCTATCACCACCTTTGGTTGTGTTGGCGTAAAGGTCTGGATTTTCAAGGGCGAAAAGATCGGCAAGGCGCATCTGTATGGTCGTGAAACCCCCGCTAACAGCAACGCTCCGACAAACAACAGGAAGTAAGGAGGAAACCACTCATGTTGATTCCCGCAAGGACAAAATTCCGAAAACAGCACCGCGGCAGAATGAAGGGTATGGCCAAGGGTGGCAAGTACCTGGCATTCGGTTCCTTCGGACTTCAAGCTCTTGATCCGCACTGGATCACCAGCGCACAGTTGGAAGCTGCCCGTAAGGTTATCACCCGCACCGTCAAGCGCGCCGGCAAAATGTGGATACGCGTTTTCCCAGACAAACCTGTATCGAAAAAGCCTCTTGAAGTTCGTATGGGTAAGGGTAAAGGCGCCCCGGAATTCTGGGTAGCAGTAGTAAAACCCGGCAAGATTCTGTTCGAACTTGAAGGTGTACCCGAAAATATCGCCGTCGAATCACTCACCCAGGCTGCCAACAAACTCCCGATCCGCTGCCAGGTTGTCTCTAACAATATGTAATCAGGAAGGTGAAAAATGAAGAATCGAGAAGATTTTTCTGAACTCAACGAGCAGGAACTCGAAGAAAAATACAAGCACTATAAGGAAGAACTTTTCAACCTGAGATTTCAGGCTGTAACAGGTCAACTGGCCAATCCGTCACGCATCAGCCTGGTGCGCCGCAATATTGCCAGAGCAAAAACCTATCTGACCCGCATGGAAAAGGCCAGAATCTTTGACATGCTGAAAAGCGAATACAATGCGCTTCTCAAAGAAGAAAAGATAGATACTACCAAGACCCCGCTACAGGAAAAGATCGCCAGACTCAAAGCACGTTTGTCAGTCAAGGCACGCAAAGTAAACCAGGAAATTCGCACCAACTGCGACAAGAAGGTTGCTGAGCTGCTCAAAAACATTCGTGGCGAAATCTCCAAGAAGCTGAAAGCGTCCAAGGGCAAAGACGAAGCCCAGCTACGAGCGGCTTCGAAGCGCCTGAAGGATCCTAAATGTACAATTAGAAAGAAGTTTCTTGACAAATTGTCCGAAATGGGATTAAATGAAGCTTCTCAGATCGCCACAATCAAGGAAAACAAGCGGGCAAAACTACGCGAACTCGAAAACATCAGAGTTCTGCAGAGGGAACTGACCGCCGGTCGGCTTCCTTTTTAAGCAGGAGTGAACAATGGAAAACACTAAAGTAATACGACGCAGCCGCGTTGCCAAGGTTATTGCTGACAGCACCGAAAAGACCATCAAGGTCGAAATCGAAGGCATCGTTCAGCATCCCCGCTACAAGAAGTACATCAAGCGTCACACCAGGTTCCTGGTACATGACCCTGAAGAAAAATGCAAGGTTGGCGATCTGGTTCGCATCGAAGAATGCAGACCGGTCAGCAAGACCAAAAAATGGATCGTGCGCGAGATCGTTAAGACCGCCGATTCAGTCGCAGAATAAGGAGAACGGCAATGATCAGACAAGAAACTGTATTAAAAGTTGCTGACAATTCCGGCGCTAAAAAACTGCTGTGTATCCGCGTTAGCGGCTGCAGCGGCAGGTCTTTCGGCCGGGTAGGCGACGTCATTGTTGCCTCTGTTAAAGACGCGATCCCCGACGGAACCGTCAAGAAAAAAGAAGTTGTTAAAGCTGTTATCGTGCGCACCAAGAAAGAAACTCGGCGCGCTGACGGCAGTTTCATCCGCTTTGATGACAACGCAGCTGTTATCATCAACAACGACAACAATCCGCGCGGTACCCGCATTTTTGGGCCGGTTGCCAGAGAACTTCGCGAAAAGCAGTTCATGAAGATCGTTTCTCTGGCCCCCGAAGTACTCTAAGGGAGCGAAAAGATGCACAAGAAGATTAAAGCCAGACGGGCCGTAGAAAAGCCCCACATCAAGAAGGACGACCAGGTTGTCATTCGCAGTGGCGACGACAAAGGCAAAAAAGGCCGAGTTCTCTCTGTAAACGCAGAGAAGGGCGTCGCAATTG
>MFYY01000228.1:11130-11272 GCA_001787855.1 Candidatus Riflebacteria bacterium GWC2_50_8
ACCCGACCCAGTAAAAACGTGGGCAAGGGTGGTATCGTAGAAAAAGAAGGCCCGGTTGCTATTGGTAAAATCGGACTTCTCACTCCAGACGGCTCCAAACTCACCCATGCCAAGATTATCAAGCAGGGTGATGAAAAGAACC
>MFYY01000228.1:11293-22946 GCA_001787855.1 Candidatus Riflebacteria bacterium GWC2_50_8
AGCCTCTCGGCCGCAAGTAATTAACCTGAACCTGTTCAGGAATAAGATATCATAAGGAGTTTCGGCATGGCAAAGACAGAAAAGGCAGCCCCCGCAAAAGCAGCCCCCGCAAAGGAAGCTGCCCCTAAAGGGCCAAAGTCTCTCCCAAGGCTGAAGGAAAAGTATCTGAAGGAAATCGCCCCCAAACTGGTTTCTAAATATGGAAACCCGATGCGGGTCCCCAAGGTAACCAAAGTGGTTATCAATATGGGCGTTGGCGCAGCTACTCAGAATGCTAAACTTCTCGAAGCCGCAACAAGAGAACTTACCACAATCGCCGGTCAAAAACCGGTAATCACCAAGGCTAAGAAGTCAATCTCCAACTTCAAGCTGCGCGCCGGCGTTCCCATCGGATGCCGCGTTACTCTCCGGGGCGATAGATGCTTCTATTTCCTGGACAAACTTTTTACCGTTGTCGTTCCGCGTATCAGAGACTTCCGTGGTCTCTCTCAGAAGGCTTTTGACGGTCGTGGCAACTACAGTCTTGGTCTTCAGGAACAGCTGGTATTCCCCGAAATCCATTACGATGCAGTTGAAAAAGTTCAGGGTATGAACATCACCATCGTAACCACCGCCGAGAATGACGGTGAAGCACTCGAACTGCTGGAAATGATGGGCATGCCGTTCCGCAAGATCGCTAAAAAAGCGTAGTTATCAAAGGAGTTGTTATGGCTAAGAAAGCACTTATAGAAAAGTGGGCGAAGGCTCCCAAATTCTCAACCCAGGCTTATAACCGCTGTCATCTCTGCGGTCGGCCTCGCGGTTACATGAGAGAATTTCAGATGTGTCGTATTTGCTTCAGGGATCTCGCTTCAATTGGCAGAATTCCCGGTGTTACTAAATCAAGTTGGTAAAGGAGAACAAGAGTTATGAGTATGACAGATCCCATTGGCGATATGCTGACTCGAATCCGGAATGCCAACATGGTTAAGCATGAAAGCGTTGAAATGCCTTCATCTAAAATGAAGATCGAAATCGCAAAGATCCTCAAAAAAGAAGGTTATATCCGAGATTTCCGCTATTATAAATTTCAGAATAAATTTAATCTGAAAGTTTTCCTGAAGTATGGTGAAAAGAACTGCCAGATTCTCAAAGGAATCAAAAGAGTCTCTAAACCTGGCCGCAGAGAATATTCGGGCAAGGAAGAGATCGCCAAGGTTCTCGGCGGACTCGGCATTTCCATTCTCACCACTTCCAAGGGCGTTTTGACAGATAAAGAAGCTCGCAAAGCCGGCGTCGGCGGCGAAGTTATCTGTCACGTCTGGTAATTGGAGGAAAAGACATGTCAAGAATTGGTAAAAAACCTGTAATTATACCTAAAGGTGTTGAAGTTAGCATCAAAGGCACTGTATTTTCTGCCAAGGGTCCCAAAGGCCAGATGAGCAAAGATATGCCCGGCGAAGTTAAAATCAGCCACGAAGAAGATAAAATAATCTGTTCCGTTCCCGAGAACAGTCCCAAAACTGTCCGAGCCAAGTTCGGTCTGGTTAGAGCGCTTATAAGCAACATGATTACCGGCGTGCATACTGGTTTTACCAGAGGCCTCGAAATCGTCGGTGTTGGTTATAAAGCTCAGAACCAGGGTGACAGCAAGATCCAGCTTAACGTTGGTTATTCGCACCCCGTGGTTTATGAAGCGCCTGCCCTCGTTACTCTCAAAGTTGAAGGTAATAAGGTATTCGTTAACGGCATCGATAAAGAAGCCGTTGGCCAGACCGCTTCTGAAATCAGAAAAGTTCGACCTCCCAAGCACTATAAAGACGGCGCCGGTATCAGATACATTGGCGAAAACGTGCGCATCAAGGTCGGCAAAAAGCTTGCAGCTTAAGGCAGTAAAGGAAGGTAAAATATGAAACTCGGTAAAAAGGAAATGCGTCAGCGGCGTCACGAACGCAGCAGATTTTATTTGTCCGGTACCGCTCAGAAGCCACGACTTGCCGTTTTCCGCAGTCTGAAGCATATCTATGCCCAGGTAATCGATGACGAAACTGGTCAGACCATTGTTATGGCCAGCTCTCTCGATAAGGATATTCGCAGCAACGTAACCGGTGGTAACAAGAACGGCGCCAAATCTATCGGCCAGAAACTGGCTGAGAGAGCGATTGCCAAGGGTGTTTCTGCCGTCGTATTCGACAAGGGCGGTTACAAGTATCATGGTCGCGTCAAGGAACTGGCCGAAGGCGCCAGAGCCGCTGGCTTGAAATTCTAGGAGGAAAGCTCAGATGAACGAACAGGGAAATCCTCGTTTTCGCCGTGGTGGTCGTCAGCGTGACCAGGTAGTAGAAAACGAATACACCGAAAAAATTATTTCTGTTAATCGTGTCAGCAAAACCGTTAAAGGTGGTCGACATTTCGGCTTTTCAGTTCTGGTCTGCGTAGGCGATCAGAAGGGTAAAGTTGGAATCGCTATCGGCAAGGCTAAAGCTGTTCCCGATGCAGTTCGCAAGGGCCTCGAAAAGGCTCGCAAAGCCATGATTCAGATACCTCTGAATAAAGATACCATTGCTCACCCATACCTGGGACGCTTCGGTTCTTCTCAGGTTATCGTTAAACCGGCCTCTCCCGGTACTGGTGTTATCGCCGGCGGCGCTGTCCGCGCTATCTTTGAAGCTCTTGGCGTAAAAGACGTTCTGTCTAAGCGCATTGGTTCAAAAAATCCGGTTAACATGGCCAAGGCCACCATGAATGCACTGCGCGAAATGCGCGGCGTCGAAATCGTGGCCAGACAGCGTGGCATCACCCCAGGCCAGGTCATCAACGGCTAAGGAAAAATACCATGACAGAAAAAAAAGTGACTATTAAACTTATCAAAAGCATGATTGGCGCTACCCAGCGTCAGATAAAGACCCTCAGAGCCCTTGGCCTTCGCAGAATGCAGCAGGAAGTTGAAAAAGTAACAACTCCTCAGATTCTGGGTATGCTTGACAAGGTGCAACGCTGGGTCGAAGTAAAGTAAGGAGACCTTGAAATGTTGAATCTTGGTAATCTTAAAAAGGCCAAAGGGTCTACCACAAAAAAGAGAAGAATAGGTCGCGGTAAGGGCTCCGGTATGGGCAATCAGGCTACCAGAGGCCACGATGGTCAGCTCGGTCGCGGCAGCAAGGTTCATCCTTATGCCGGGTTCGAAGGCGGCCAGATGCGTTTCACCCGACTTATGCCCAAGCGCGGTTTCACCAGCCCTCACAAAGTTGAATTCTCGCTGGTAAACCTAGCCGCTCTTGAACTGGCATTTGATGCCAACGCCGAAGTAACTGTCGATAAAATGATGGAAAAAGGTCTGATTAAAAACCTCAAGTATCCCGTAAAGATTCTTGCCAGGGGTGAAATAACCAAGCCTCTTACCGTTAAAGCCAATCACTTTTCGAACTCCGCTAAGGATAAGATCGAAAAAGCTGGTGGAAAAGCGGAGGTGATCTAATTGCTTCAGAGCCTCTCGAACTCGATGAGAATTCCGGAACTCCGGAATCGTATTCTTTTTACTCTTGGCATGATCCTCGTGTTCCGAGTCGGTACTCACATTCCGACACCGGGCGTCGACGCCAAACAACTTGCCGGCGCACTGCCAACCTCTGAAATGTTCAGTTTCCTGAACATGTTTTCAGGTGGCGCGCTGAGACGCTTCTCGGTCTTCGCACTCGGGATCGCACCGTATATCAACGCATCTATCATCATGCAGCTGCTTGTATATGTTATCCCTTACTTCGAGCATCTCTCAAAGGAAGAGGGCGAAGAAGGTCGCAAGATGATCAGCCAGTATACAAGATACGGAACAGTTCTGATAGGCGCTTTGCAAGCATTAGGCATCAGTTTCATGCTTGAAAGATACGGGGTTGTTCCTAATCCTGGTATTGGCTTCAAGCTTATGGCAGTTATTACGTTGACTGCCGGTACCGCATTCATCATGTGGCTCGGCGAGCAGATGACAGCACGGGGCATCGGCAACGGTATTTCGATACTGATTACCGCTGGTATCCTGGCCGGTCTGCCTGAGGCCGTATTTCAACAGATAGCCCTGTTCAGTGGCGATGCGCACGATGTCGTAAAGACTGTATTCCTTCTGGTATTCAGTGTTATCACCATCATGTTGATTGTTTACGTTCAGGACGGCGTTCGCAAGATCCCGGTTCAGTATGCCAAGCGTGTAGTTGGTCGCCGCGTATATGGTGGTCAGAACACTTACATCCCCCTGAGAGTTAATCAGGCCGGCGTTATCCCGGTTATCTTCGCCAGTTCGATTCTGATGTTCCCGGCAATGATCTTCAGCTGGGTGCAGAGCCTTGAATCAATGCAGGAAGCAGTTAAGAATCCAGTAATATTCTGGCTTCTGAATATCTTCAACTACAACAGTGTGACTTACATACTGATCTATGTGGCTCTGATCATATTCTTCACCTACTTCTACACTGCTATTACTTTCAATGTTCAGGATCTCGCTGACAATATGAAGAAATATGGCGGCTTCATTCCTGGCATCCGTGCCGGAACGAAAACCGTTGAATTCCTTGAAAGAACTGTTTCCAGAGTCACTCTGGCCGGCGGCATCTTTCTGGCTTTCGTATCGATAATACCTAATTTCCTCATCATGATCATGAATGTCAACTTTTACTTCGGTGGAACAGCTCTGCTGATCGTGGTCGGCGTCGCCATGGATACCATGCGCCAGCTCGAGTCACACCTGGTAACCAGACATTATGAAGGCTTTATGAAGAAAAAAGGCTTGCGATGAGCAAAAGAAATCTTAATCTGATTTTTCTTGGTCCCCCGGGTGCTGGCAAAGGCACCCAGGCCAAGATGATTGTAGATAAGTATTCTATACCTCAGTTATCCACTGGTGACCTGATGAGAGCTGCTGTCTCATCAGGTTCTCCCATTGGAGACAAGGTTAAGGGTTACATGGCTGCTGGAGCCCTGGTTCCTGATGACCTTGTCGTTGATATTTTGCTTGACAGGCTCTCTGGTGACGACTGTCGCGATGGTTTCATTCTCGATGGTTTTCCACGCACTGTTGGTCAAGCCGAATCTCTTGAAAAAGCCCTTGTAAAGCGAGGAATGCAGCTTTCTGGAGTGGTCGCCATGATCGTTCCTGATGCAGCATTGCTTACCCGTCTGACGGCCCGCCGTATCTGTCGCGAATGTAGCGCCAGTTACCATCTTGAATTTCTAAAGCCAAAGGTCGAGGGAAAATGCGACCGCTGCCAGGGCGAGCTTTATCAGCGCAAGGACGACTCCGAAGAAGTTATTCTCAACCGCCTGAAAGTGTACCACGATCAGACTTCACCACTGATAGATTTTTATCAGAAACAAAAAAAGTTGTACACTGTCGACGGAAATAAAAAAATAGAGATGATTTTTTCAGAAATCTGTGATATAATCGACAGTCTGAATTAGCTTGATTTCCTTAAAAACTAACGAGGAAATTGAACTGATGCAGGAAAACGGCCGGTTATTGTCGGACGTTTTCAGTAGAGTCAAACTTCAGGCCAAACCCGGTGTTTCGACTCTGCAACTGGCAGAAATAGCTCACGAAGAAATTCGGGCAGTAGGCGCTGAATCAGCGTTTCTCGGCTATCGTGGTTTCCCGGGGGTTATCTGCATCAGTCTCAACGAAGAGGTTGTACACGGCATTCCTTCGGCGACTCGCGTCATGCGACAGGGCGACCTGGTTAAGATCGACATTGGAATAAAGCGTAAGGGCTTCTACGCTGATATGGCCGAGACAGTGTATCTGGGCGACGAAATTCCCCCCGAAACCACGCGTCTCCTGGCAACAACTAAGAATGCGCTGGCAGCAGGCATTAGTAATTGTATTGCCGGTGAAACTTTGGGAAAAATTTCACAAAGCATTCAAGAGGTCATCGAGACTGAGAATTTGTCAGTGGTTAAGCGATTTGTTGGTCATGGGATAGGCAGAAGCCTTCATGAGAAACCACCAGTCCCCAATTTCGGACCCTCTACCGGAGGGCCGCGGCTCGAAATCGGAATGGTGATTGCGATTGAACCCATAGCCACGTTCGGAAGCCCCGAGATAGCCATAAAGCAGGATGGCTGGACAGCGATAACGGTAGACGGTGCTTTATCAGCACACTTCGAGCACTCGGTTGCCGTTACCTCTCAGGGGCCGGTGATTCTCACATCGACCTGCCACGCGGGTTAAAGAAAGGGTTATAAGTCTAAAAATGAGCAAAGGTGATACCATCCAGGTCAACGGAAAGGTTGTAGAACCTCTTCCAAACGCCATGTTCAAGGTGGAGCTTGAAAATGGGCACTTGGTTCTAGCCCACATCTCCGGTAAGATGCGCATGCATTACATTCGCATATTGCCAGGTGACAAGGTCACCGTAGAATTAACACCCTATGATTTGACCCGTGGGCGCATCGTTTATCGTTTCAAATAAGTCCAGAGTAAACGGTAAGTACAGCACGCAGGAGGAAAGAAAATGCGAGTTCGGGCATCAGTTAAGAAGATTTGTGAAAAGTGTAAAGTTATCAAACGTCGCGGTATAATCCGTGTTCTGTGTGAAAATCCCAGACACAAACAGCGACAGGGCTAAGACAGGAGGAAAATTATGGCACGTATAGCAGGCGTTGATCTGCCTCGAAACAAGCGCGTCGAAGCAGCTCTCCCCTACATCTACGGGATTGGCTGGTCAGCTTCCGTGAAAATTCTCAAGCAGACCAATATCAACCCGGACACCCGCGTAAAAGATCTCACTGAAGACGAAGTTTCTTCGATCAAGAAAGTTCTTGAAACAGAATATCGTGTTGAAGGCGATCTTAGACGTGAAATATCGATGAACATCAAGAGATTGATGGAAATCGGTTGCTACCGTGGTCTCAGACACCGCAAGGGTTTGCCCGTTCGTGGTCAGAGAACCAAAACCAATGCTCGTACCCGCAAAGGTCCGAGAAAAGCGATTAAGAAGAAATAATTTTATTTCTTCTTAAAGGATGTAAACTGATTTAAGGAGCACAAAATGGCGAAATCAGGAGCTAAGTCCAAAGTCCGGACCAAAAAGCGGGAAAAGAAAATTGTCGCTAAGGGTCAGGCACATATTCAGTCAACTTTTAACAATGTAATTGTTACCATTACCGATATGAGCGGTAATGTACTGTGCTGGTCATCCTCTGGTTCAAACAGCTTCAGAGGATCCAGAAAATCTACCCCATACGCTGCTCAGGTTTCTGCTGAAATCACTGCTAAACGAGCACTTGAATTCGGCATGAAAGAAATCGAAGTATTTGTTTCCGGACCAGGCATGAGCCGCGAATCTGCTATTCGCGCCCTGCAGACCAATGGTCTGTCAGTAACTGCCATCAAAGATGTTTCCGGAATCCCGCATAATGGTTGTCGCCCGCCCAAGCGACGCCGCGTCTGAGGAGATAGTACACCATGGCTAGATATACTGGTTCAGTTTGTAGAATTTGTCGCCGTGAAGGCGATCAGCTTTTCCTCAAAGGTGCCCGCTGCTTTACCGAGAAGTGTGCATTTAAACGACGCGCTACCGTTCCCGGCCAGCATGGCACTGAACAGATGCGCAAAAAACCGACAGGCTACGAAGTTCAGCTTCGCGCCAAGCAGAAAGTCAGAAAGACTTACGGAGTTCTCGAAAGACAGTTCCGCAAATATTATGAATCTGCCAATCGCAAGGGTGGTAACACCGGAACTAACCTGTTGCATGAACTGGAAACACGTCTTGATAACGTCGCTTACCGCATGGGTTTTGGCCTTTCACGCGCCCAGACCCGCATGTGGGTAACTCAGGGACATTTCGAAATCAACGGTCGCAAGTGCAACATCCCCAGCTATCAGCTGAGACCTGGTGATGTAATCGCAATTCGCGAAAGTAGCAAGATCAAGCCTCAGATTAAAGACGCTCTCGAAATCACTTCCAGCCGCGAAGCAAACTCATGGCTCGAACTTGATCGTGAGAAACTCAAGGGCAAATTCGTTGCTCTGCCGGATCGTTCACAGCTCGATCAGAAGATCCAGGAACATCTGATAATTGAATTCTACTCCCGCTAAGCATTAATTAGGAGGCTATTTCGCGTGATTGAAATTAACCGACCCAAGATCAAATATGCCGAAGGCGAAAGTCCGAATCATGGCATCATAACTCTCGAACCACTCGAAAGAGGCTATGGCCAGACCCTTGGCAACGCATTTCGCAGAGTGCTTCTTGCTTCACTGCCCGGTTCTGCCGTAAGCTGTGTCAAGATCGACGGAGTTCTTCACGAATTCTGCAGCATTCCCGGAGTTGTTGAAGATGTTACTGCCATCGTTCTCAATCTGAAAAAACTCATTGTTAACGTAGAAGAAGAAGAGCCGATAACTTTACGCCTCGACGTGAAAGGCCCGGCAGTAGTAACTGCTGCTGATCTGCCTGCTCACCCTGACCTGCTGGTTATTGACGAAAACGTACATATCGCTCAGGTTACTGGCGATATTACTCTTGGCATGGAAATTACCTTCAAACGTGGCCGTGGCTATGTGCTCGCTGATGATCACAAGGATATCGGCCAGGCAATCGGAACCATTCTCGTTGATTCGCAGTTTTCTCCGGTTACCAGAGTAATGTATAACGTTGAAGACGCCCGCGTTGGCCAGAATATCGACTTTGACAAGCTCACACTCCAACTCTGGACCAATGGCAGCATGCAGCCCGCCGAAGCGGTAGAACTGGCAGCCAAATTCCTGAGAGCGCATGTTGATCTCTTCCAGGCCCTGGAAGAAGAAATTGTCGAAGACAAGAAACTGCCGACTCACAAGGAAGAACTGGTCATGATCTCTGCCCAGAAGCAGGAAACACCACAGAAGGGTCACCATGACATCCTGATCAAGGATCTCGAATTTTCAGTGCGCTCAAGAAACTGCCTCAAGAAAGCCGGTATCCAGTCACTTGGAGAGCTGGTTAACAAGAAGGTTTCTGAACTACTTGAAATCAAGAACTTTGGTAAAAAGTCACTTAAAGAAGTCCGGGAAAAACTCAGTCAGTTCAATCTGGGTCTGCCCGATGACGATACCGCCGGAGGTAACGACGAATGAGACACATGAAATCAGGCCGCAAGTTTGGACGAGAGTCGCATCAGCGCAAAGCTCTGCTCAGATCTCTCTGCACCTCACTTGTGAAATATGAACGCATCGAAACTACTCTGCAGAAGGCAAAAGACCTGCGTCGCGAAATCGAAAAAGCAGTAACTATTGCCAAGAAGCTACAGGCTGCAAAGGGCGAGACTGAAGCTCAGACCAATGGTCTGAAAGTTTCTAAGCGCACTCTGCTCGAAAACTTCTTCCACGGCTGTGATGATCGCGAAATTCTTGGCAGAAACGAAATTAAGCGCTATATTTCAAATCTGAGCAAAGATACCCGTGATGCCGCTGAAAAGTATCTCGAAGATCCCGAGAAGAATCCGAAGCCGGAATTCATCGTTGATTACATTCCTGCCACCTGCAAAAGAACCGTAAAAGGTAAAGATGGCAAGGAACTCGTAAAAGAACGCAAGAACGCCCAGAAGATTCTCCGAGTTGAAGGCACTGTCAGCAAGCTGATCAATCGCATCGCTCCTCGCTTTGAAAAAATTCCCGGTGGCTATACCAGAATCTACAAGCTTGGAAACCGCCGCGGAGACAATGCTGAAATGGCAATTATTGAATTTACCCGCTGATCGGGTAGCATTTGAATGATTGTTTTTGACCAGGTCTCTTTCTGGTACAAAGAAAAATCTGAGACCTCCTTCGAACTGAAGGAGGTCTCTTTTTCATTACAGAAAGGCCAGATAAACGGCATAATCGGAGGCAACGGCAGCGGCAAATCGACGGTCGCCCGCCTGATTGCCGGTCTTTTGCCAGCCCTTTCCGGAGTCTTGACTGTCAGCAGGCAAAACCCATATCAACAACTGCATCATTCAGGTTTTCTCGCCGGGCTGATTTTTCAGAACCCTGAAAATCAGATTGTCGGCACAACTGTTGAGGAAGATCTGGCGTTTGGCCTCGAGAATCTGGGCTTAAGCCATGATGAGATGCATTGCCGCATCATAGAGACTGCTGCCCGCTTCGGCCTGACCAGTCTCCTGCGTCAGCCGGTTACCAGCCTTTCCGGTGGTCAGAAACAGCTTTTATGTATTGCTTCGGTAATGGTGATGGAGCCTGCCTGGGTAATTTTCGATGAGCCAACTTCGCATCTTGACCCCTGGGCGCGTCTTGAATTCTGGAAAATTATCGACGAATTCGTTCACCATCACGATCTTGGCGTTGTTATTGTTTCACAGCTTGCCGAGGATGTGACAAGATTTGAGCAGATTCTGGGCTTCAAAGCGGGTCAGCTTATTTTTAATGGTTCAGGCGCAGAGTTCAGATCAGCTGGAGACGCTATACATACCCACTTCAATTTTCCTGAATCCTGGAAATATGAACAGTTGCTGCGTGTCGACGGTTACCACAAATAGTATGAAACACTCCAGAGCCCGCAGTCTTTACCTGTGCAGACAATATAAAGAGGCAGAACTTGCTGTGGCTTATGCAGTAACTGCAACGCAACGAAGTCCAATATGCAGCAAAGGTTTTCCCTGATGCAGTTTGATAATTACTTAAATCTGAATCATGGCTAACAGCATAACTGAACTCAAATTGCAGAATTTGACCGTCAAGTATGGCAACGCCACTTTGCTCGAAAACCTTTTTGGCAGCTTTAAGCGCGGCCAGATCAATCTGATCGTCGGCCGTGCTGGTTCTGGCAAAAGCACTCTTTTGCGCACTCTTGCTGGTTTTCATAAGGAATTTTCCGGAGAAGTAATGGCAGAAGAGTTGCCCTTTAACCCGTCTGGCAACATTTCGCTGGTCTTTCAGAATCCAGAAGCGTTGTTTTTTAACGGAACTGTAGGCGAAGAGGTCGGCTATGCCCTGAAAATGCGTGGTTTGCCGACTGCAGAGAGCGAGCAGACTTCGCGTAAATGGCTGCAGAAATGGGGGCTGGATCCCCAACAATGCTGGAATCGTCACCCGCTGGAGTTGTCTGGAGGAGAGAAGCGTCGACTTGCATTGGCTGCCTGTACTGTCTTTTTGCCGCCAGTAGTGTTGCTGGATGAACCGCTGGCCGGTCTTGATATGCGAGGTCAGCATGCACTTGCCGAAATGCTGGCCAGTATGGCTAGTGGCCACATTGTAATCGTAGTCACTCACGAGCCCGAGCTTTTGCTTGCCCACAGCAGCTCTCTGTTGTATCTGAATTCAGGCGGCGGCTTCTGGTTTTCCCCTGACGACTTTCTGCGCCAGGCTCTTGGTAAAAGCGATTTTTTTCCACTGCCAGAGTGGTATAAGTGTGCGGTCACGCCTTACTGTGATGTTGCCGCGTTGCCGCAGATCGATGCCAGCGCAGTACACCGCTTCATAAAAAGCCGGAGGTGTGCTGATGCAGATCAGTTATAAACCCGGCTCAGGCCTGTTATATCATCTTAACCCTCTGACCAAGGGCGCGGTGGCATTTGCTGCAATCATCTTTTTTTCGGTAAACACACTGGGTCTTCAAGTAATGGCAGCGGTTACCGCAGTTTTTCTTCTGAGCTGCCGGCTTTCTGGTGTTGCGCTGCTAGACGTGATATTGTCGGTCAGGCGAATCGC
>MFYY01000229.1:0-11829 GCA_001787855.1 Candidatus Riflebacteria bacterium GWC2_50_8
TAGAGATGTTTTCATGGCCCTGCTTCAGTTCCTGAAGCTTGTTGAAAGCTTCCTGTGCAGTTTCAAAAGTGCCAGTTACCGATTGTTTCTTTGTCTGATTTTTACTCATTTTTTTTATACCTCACCTTCTGTGATTCAAGACTAGCAAGCACAGATCGTGTTTTTCATACGAAACCTTTCACTAAAAACAAAAAGCCGGCAAGAGCCGGCTTCAGGACAGAGCAGGGGAGTTTTTATTCTGTCTGTGTCATCAGGTCATTGAGCCTTTCGGTGAGATAATTGAGCAGCGTGGCCAGGCCTTCACGATTAACCTCATTGAGGTCAGTATTCGGAATCATCAGGTCAGAAACGGTCTGCAACGAAGTTGATACCCGCCACATTTCGTCTCTGAGCTCCCGTTTCGCAATGGCTGCTGCAGTTGTATCATAGTCCTGGTTTTTGTTTGAAGCGGTTGTTTTGCTCATATTCTCGCTCCTTTGTCGCCGGTTGTGGAAAAACCCTCAAATGCCTGGCCCTGAGGCTTTTTTCTAAAAGCATGCTGCGGTTTCAGGGTATAATTTAAGGCCGAGGCATCGGCTTTTGCTTCGAGATACTCTTGAAGAAGATAAACGTGTGATTCAAGAAGAGCAATATAGTCGGCGTTGGTTGCTTTGAGCGCTGCAACAAGCTGACGATTGCCGGTATCGAGTCTTTTGATGGTATTAAGAAGATCACGTTCGTTTTCTGTGAGTTGTGGCGGTTTTTGGTCATCGCCAGGCAGATCGAGCTGAGTGGGTTGAGAAACTGGCGATTCAGAGCGCTTTGCACTGCCTTTTGTCCAGTAGTTCCAGAGGGCGTCATCGCACTCATTCTGATACTGAATGATCTTTGCCCGCAGCTCTTCGCGGACTCTGGAAGGGTTGATCGTTGCCAGGAACCCGGCAAGTTTTCTGACGGGTATGCAGAGAGTTTTTTGCAGCCCACTTGCAGAGGGTGTCATGATAATCGTGACACCCCAACGGGCCTGATTCTTGGAGAGCTTTGGGTGTTGAGCTTGCCAGGCTAGCCCTAGATTTTCAACAATGGGTCTGACGGGTGCGAAGGGCTCGCCCTGGTGATCGACTACGAAAATTGTGTCACCGTGAAATAGAACCTGAGAAAGTGATTGTGATACTGGCATGAAATGCCCCCTAGCAGTTTTTTTTGATGACTTTTGCCGCTAAAAGCAAAAGCCGGGAGCTCAAAATCCGCTGCTAGACGGCCAGGCCTATTCCCCGCGAACGGGTGTTATATTAGCCTACTCCCGGCAAACTTTGCCTAAAACAAAAATACACTTCTCACGGGAGTGATTTCCGCTAGCAGAACAGGTGATTTTGAGGCACCTGAACTCTTTATACGGTTTTTCACTCCGCTTGTCAACCCACTATTTTCGTATAGTCAAATCATCTGTCCTTTGTGCCGATACATTGACCGTTTCGGGCTCTTCTGCTTTTTTACGCTGCTGAACTGATTCAGCCCATTTCACCAGATCATAATCTGAGTCGCCTGACTTGCTGCTATCAAGGCAACCAGAGGCCGTATAGGGCGTGAAAGAATAGAAGCCGACAACAAGTTTTGACATGAGGAGCCTCCTAAATGGACATAAACGAACAGGCAAGAAGATTTGAAGAGAGAGACCGAAGACTGCAAGAATTGGCCGATGCAGGTATAGCTGACATTGAAGGTGCAGGCGCAGAATTAGTGACCGAGTGGGTTGTTGAGGTCATGAAAGAAGAAATTACCAAGTTCAGAAAGTTGATTGCCGCTGACAAGGAGGTGCATTTAACAATACCAGGACACGGGCGAATCAAGCCGACGATGATTGAATCCGACGGTTCGCAAGTGCTTATCATCAGGGGCGAGGTAGAAAACGTTGGCAAATCAACAATCATTATGAACATCTCTCAAATAAACTTTGCACTCGTAGAAGCGCCGGGAAAGGATTCAAAGAAACAAAAAATACCGATTGGCTTTCGGGGCAACATTCAGGAGGTTTGAAGCCCGCTCTCAGGATGGTCAGGGCAGTCATGGCACGCTCTTTCTCATGCGCTGAATTCTCATAATTGTTTCAAGCTGCTGTTTGGACTGCAGCAAAGGGCAACTGGTTTCGAAACCGTTCGCGAAGAGATAGGCTTCGTAGCAAAGGCCTACGCAGATGCCATTGCAGTCAATGCAACAAGCTGTTTTGCATTCTGCTCTGTCGTTTGCACCGGATTTCAGCTGAGAAATCTGCTTTTTGAGGTATTTCTTCGCTGCTCTGAGCTTCATCGTTTTACCCTCTCTGCAAATGCTTTAAACACAGGATTGCTACTGTCATGCAGTTATCTCCTGGTTAATATTGTTGTCAAATATGGCGGTGCGTGTTTTATTGATTGTTGGCGGCTTGGGGCCGGTGTCACGCGCCAGAATGAATATGCGCCGTTCTGCTGATACAAGTCTCAGGTATTTGCAGGCGTGCAGGGTCTTTATGACCTGCTGGCAGTAGTTTTTTGAGGAATGAGCGACTGCAATCAGCTCTTTGTCAGAAAACTGTCTCATGCAGCGCATTGCCTGCCATATTCTGGCCATAACACTTGGATTCGGGCCGCTGATGTAAGGCTTCTCAAAGTATGCCAGCAGCTTCGATCTGATTGCGTTCGTGTCCTTTGGCTCACGCTTCTTCTTCAGCCACAAGAGCAAGGTTGTGAACGGAATGCCGAGTTCGTTGCTGAGCTTTCTTGAATTCCGCCCAAGGCGGTTATAGGCCAATACAAGCAGGTCATACCAGCCCTGGTCGGCGAAGTTGTTTGAGTCGTTTGCCCCCTGCATGTCAGTGGCCTCCGTGTTTTTTGGCTTTTGGCGGGTCAGACAGAAAGAAATTTGCATTGCCCCATTGCTCAGACCCGATTTCAGAAAAACCCAGCGTTCGGGCCTTGCGCTCGATGACATCTAGGCCGATCACGATCAGCCTGATAACGCCTTTCGAGGCCTCGAACAGCTTTTTCAGCAACTCGGTTTTAATCATGATTTCACACAGCGACCTGCTGAGCAGCTGGCAGTCATCAAAATCAACAGGCTTGAACTCAACCCACTGTGCGATGCGGTTAACGAACTGGTCTCTGAGCTGCACTTTCTGCTTAACACCGTCCATGCCTACAAGCACAATCGGAACCGATGAAATATCGTGAATATCACGCAAGGTTTCTGTCATTTTTTTGTCATCAATAATGTAATCGAATTCATCTATAAACAGCGGCCTGCCAGTCACTCGAAGAACATCAACAATCTGGATGACCATCGAAGCAGCACGCTGCCTTGTTGGCGCTACATCGAGTTCACGCAGAATTGCCAACAGCATTGCACTGGGTGTCCAGGTCGAAAGCGCTCGAACATAAACCCCGTTGCACTGGCTCACGAACCAGGCAGTAGCAGTGGTTTTTCCCAGGCCGGAATTGCCAAAGATCAAACCGATACCCGGCGTGCCGGGCGTTCTGGTCAGAAGCGCATCACTGGCTTCTGATAGCCTTCCAATGTTTTTCACTGGTATTACAAGTGACTTCATGCCAACTCCTCTATGACTCGAATTATTCGACCGGCCCCACAGCCGATCTTTGTTATTTATCTTGCGTTGATGATCGGCCAGGGCTCTGCGTCGAAATTCTTCATGCGGATGTGTGTGCGGCCTTCCGCGGATGTTTCCCAGTAACGACGCCATTTGTCATCGTCTTCAGAGATTCCCTCGAAATTCGCGGCAAGCATCTCTTCATAACGCGCTGCTCTAGCTTTTTTCTCTTCCTTTTCTCGCTCCGCGTTCGCTTTTTTGCGTTCTTCGAGGTCGATGATTTCGGCCATTAGTTTTTCTTGTTCCGGGGTCACTTTGTGGGCGCTGGCGTTGATTTCATCGACAGTCAGCGGCTCACTCATGGCCTCAATTGCGCCGACCTGATCAGCGGCCTGCTGAAGGGCCGGGCTGTTATATTCAATCACATTCTCAGGCCCGATATATCGACCTGGCATGTCTTTGTAATGTTGCAGAATCTCTTTGCCCACGTTCTTAGGCTTCATGCTGCGCATAACTGACTTGTGTTTCTTGCGTTGCTCACTCTGCAGTTGCTTGCTCTTCGCGGTGGCGACTTGTGCCAGCTCGGCTCTCGATACTCCTGTAATCTCAGGACACTGAGCAACACAGAGCACTTCGCCATCAAGCCAGTAAACATTGATATAACCTGCATTAAACGGGTCATACTTGACCCTGACCTGCGCCCCGATATGAACTGCAAGTTCGGGAGCTATGAAGTTGAAAGTATCAACACGAATCCCGTTTTTAGTGATGTTGCGAATACCTTTATTGCCAGGCACTTCAGCCAGCAGATAATCGAGGGCTTGAATGCTCATCGGGTCGGTGATTCGATGAACCGGCTTGCCTGAGTTGATCCAGTCGGCGATGAAGTCGATTGGTGCTTTGCCGTTAAGACCGCTATGAGGCGTCTTCAAATATACGTTTTCAATCCACTCATCACATTGCCTCTGTAACTCAACAGCCGTCAGCTCTGGAAGCGCATCTACATCTTTTTCTTTGCCTCTGGTTATTCTTTCTGCGAAGCTTTTTCGCTGCTCTATGTCAACGCGATCTGGCACAGAATGCCCGATATAACCAGGCACAAGTTCAAGAAATTCCCTGGTAAAAGTTCCAAAAAACCTTTCAATGTGCGGCTTTGCCTGTGGCGTAAACGGTGGGCAGAGGGACTGTTCAATCTCAAGCGATTTGAACAGCTCTGTAATGTGCCTTGAAACATAGTCAGTGCCGTTATCGGTCTTTACACAATCAGGAACGCCCCAGTCAATAATAGCCCGGCGCATCAACAGGCCGACGGCAACAGAGTTGCTTGTTTTGCTTATAAACACCTTCGGCCTGCGAGATGCAACGTCGATCACGCCGATAATGGTATGTCTGCCGTCTTTGAGCATCACATCTGTCGGCGTCGAGTCGGTTTCCCATAGCTGCAGGTATCTGTCGATGCCTTGTGAAGCATTGCCGAAAGCCGGCATGAGTTTGCCGCGATACTTGTCTGGATTCTTCATCAGTTCGTATTCAGCCATGTTGTCGCGCTTCCAGTCATCCATAAAACGGGCAACAGTTCTCAGCGAGGGGGCTGATTCAATCTCAAAGCGTTGCATATTGGCGCATATGCCGCGCCATACCTGTTTTGCGCAACAATGCGGATACTGTTTGAACATGGCAACAATGAAGTCGTTCAGCTGCTGGTTTGCATAGAAAACCCCGGTTTTTTTGCGGTTGCCATACTTCCCGGCCAGGCGAACAATACCTTCATTGCGGGCCTGTTTAATCCACATCATCAGACTCGACTGTGATATTGTCGAAATGACATCTTTTACCGAATCAGCGACCTCAATCTGGCCGTGGTTGTAGGCGCAACAAAATAGATACTGAGAGGCGGTTTTGCCTTCTGTAGAGCTTTTTTCGAACTCTTCCCAGAGCTTGATAATCTCAAGCTTTGCATTCATGCGTCTTTTTGCTAAGTCATCGAGGCAATCAGCCTTTAACATGCCTTCAAGTCTCAAATTCTTGTTGACAGTTTTTTCGGCTTTTTCTTTTATCTGCAGCTTGGCTCCCTCGACTGAACCGAGTCTGCCGGCTGGTTTTGACTCAAGCGCCTGAATCTTTTCATTGCTCGTTTTGATCTTCATGGCGTGTTGAATCTCTTGTGGCAGGCTGAATATGTGGTATTCAAGGCCACCGCCGATTGCTTTTCTAGGCCTGGATTGCCAGGCCTCGCGATCAGCTTTTTTTCGAAGCCCCATCAGTGAGTAAAGAGAGCCAATAAGTCTCTTGATTTCTGATAGGGAGAACCATTTCTGCATGCTAAGCCATTCTTCCTTCAATTAACTCTTTCGGGCAGTTGTATTTTTGAAAAACCTCTTTAACTCTTGAACAGACAATGATGCCTCTACAGAATTGATGAACGGCTGTGTGACTAACCCCGGCATCATCAGCTATGTTTTTCTGGGTCAATCCTTTGTCCAGAAGCCATTTTTTAATCTCAATGAGTCTTTTATTCATGCTTGTTGACACTCCATTATGATATTTGCGCAGTTTTGCCGGGTCTTTTGACTCTTTCTATCTTTGGCTCTGCTTGCGCTTTCCAGTCACCCATAAAACGGGCAACAGTCTTTAGAGACGGTGGTTGTTTAAGCTTGAACAGCTGAAGATTCGCGCTGATACCCCGCAAAATCTGACGAGCGCTACAGTTGGGAAACATGCTGATCATAGTATGAACATAGTCTTGAAGCAGGAGGTTTGCATAAAAAACCCCCGATTTTTTTCGACTACCGTATCTTCCGGCCAGACGAAAAAGGTTTTTCTGCTCTATATGTCTGGCCCATCTCATCAAGCTTGCCTGCGATATCGTCTGAATGGTGTTTTTGACCCATGCGAGAGCCTCTATATGTCCTCGGTTATAGGCAAAGCAGAAAAATGCTTTTGAAACGGTTTTGCCTCCGGCAAAACTCTTTTCAAACTCAGTCCAGAGTCTGATTATTTCGAGCTTCGCATTCATGCGATTTTCTGCTATTTTGTCGAGGTCTTCGGTCAGCATCATTACACCGTTCATGAAATCGTTGACAGACTGTTAAATTTTGCTAGAGTATCGTTTGTTATCGAACAATAACTTTATTATGTGCGTTATTGCGAACAAAGTCAAGGGGGTTTGTGCGTTAAACTTAACGCTTTTTTGCTGTGTCTCTGAATGGTGGGCGTGAAGCCGATAAACGGCCGTGCTTGTGTCTGGGAGTATGACTACAGGCTAAGATGACACTAAAAAGAGCTAAAAACACATCAAAAGCATGACCACAGGCTAAGATGACACCGACAACATTAAAAATCTGATAATGCTAGGTTTAAGAAATTGATCTGAGGCATGAGAAGGCCGAAAGCTAGACCGAAATACCCGATTGCAAGCTAAGATGACACTCTAAAAAGGGCTAAAAGTATGACTGCAAGCAAAGATGACACCGGAAAACAAAGTGTAAACTTAAAAAGGGAAGTTGGAACTTTTTCGGAAAGATTAAGGTGCTTGATCGGCGAGCAATCAGCCAGGTCTTTTGCCGCTGAATTAAACATCTCTTCTTCTGGACTTCATCAGTATTTAACAGGGAAAAGCGACCCAACCAGGGTGGTTTTGTCTTTAATAGCGAACAAGACCGGCGCGCACCTTCAATGGCTTGTAGACGGCACAGGCCCCATGCTACAGAGCGATTATCTGGCTGATTTGGCTGAGCCACCGTTAGTCACCATAACCAATCTTGAGGGCCGCCAGGTTAAGTTTCAGCCGTCCCCTGATCTGCGCCATATTCCGGTATTAACCGTGGAGGCAGCTTGCGGCAAAGGCTCATTTATACTACCAGAGGATGTCCGGGCTGTTTTTTCGGCGACTGATGCGTGGTTCCGCCGAGAACTCGGGGCCAACCCCGAAAACCTTGTATTGATACAGGCTCGCGGTGATTCAATGGTTAGCACAATCATGCCGGAAGAGATGGTTTTCGTTGACCGCTCCTGCGTGGTGGAGCCCTGCGACGGAATCTGGGTTTTCCGCAATGAAGATGCCCTTTTTATCAAGCGGCTTCAATTCATGCCTGGTCGTAAAATCAAGATTAAAAGCGATAACCCTGCATACGACACTTACGAGATTCAGCCGGGCTCAACCTTTTCCCTTCTCGGCCAGGTCATTGCGGCCCTGCCGTTAAGAAGATTTTGAGGCTGACTTATAGTCAAATCATCTGTCCGGTTTGGAGCTTATAGTCAAATCATCTGTCCAATTTTGGACACGTTTTTGTTAAACCATGTGGCAAAAGTGTCATCTTAAAAAAACGATTAAAAGTCGCGCCGTTTCAACACTTCCCACATCATCCCGGCTCTTCCCGGTTTAGTGAAACCATCTGTCACTTCACATCAAAATGAAAAATTGCATTGAGCATGTTGACTTTGGTCACCGGTAATGTTAACATACAGTTTACGTAAAGGCTCGTAGCTCAGTTTGGTTAGAGCACCACGTTGACATCGTGGGGGTCAGCGGTTCAAGTCCGCTCGGGCCTATTTTTTATCCCAATTTTTCGGAGATTCTGGCTTGTCTATTACCAGCCCGCTGCTTGATAACATCAGGATAATACTGGTCGAACCCCAGGGCGCACTGAACGTCGGCTCAACCTGCCGTGCCATGAAGAACTTTGGCCTCAGCCATCTCAGTGTGGTGCGGCCGGGCTGTCAGCTCAATCTTGATGCGGTCAAAATGGCGATGCATTCAACCGATATTCTCGAATCAGCAAGAATCATGCAGACAATTCCAGAAGCAATCGAGGGAAGCCTGCTCGTGCTCGGCACTGCCAACCGCCGCGGCGAATATCATGAGCCGAACCTGACCGTTCAGGAAGGCATACTCAAAATCAGGCAGGTTCTTGACAAAGGGCCGGTTTCGATTCTGTTTGGCCGCGAAGAATGGGGCCTGACCAAAGAAGACCTGGTCCACACCATGGGCACCATGCGCATTGTTACTGATCCCGAGTGCACGTCGCTCAATCTCTCGCAGGCAGTTTTGCTGATCGCTTATGAGCTGTATCAGAATTTCGGCAACCCGATGCCGCTGCCCAAGGCCTGCGCTGATGACCCATACGAACAACCGCCGACGACCGAAGAACTTGCGCGACTCTATAATCACATTGAAGCCGTATTGAGCATGAGCGAGTTTCTGCCACTGGCCAACAGTGATGCAGTATTGCAGATTTTGCGGGCGTTTTTTCACCGCTCGACCCCCACCCTGCGTGAAGTCAGTTTGCTGATGGGCATATTTTCAAACCTGCGCGGCTTCATGCGCAAATACGTTAAGAACCCCAAATAAACAAAAGTGAAACAGCCTGTTTCACAATTGGGCCGCGCACGAAGGCGCGGAGACACAAAGAAGAGTCAGAAACTACCGTTTTGCTCAAAAATAAATAGATTATATCGATTTCAGGTTTTTGCGGGTCTGCCTGGCATTTTAAAAGACGCTCGGGCCGCTCTTTGTGTCTTAGAGGCTTAGTGCGAGCTTCTTTTCTCCAGCCTCGGCTCTCACAATCAGGGCATTTTTTGCCGGATTGTGGTAAATTGTCAGGCATCTGGCTGAAATTCATCACATCGGGGCGCAAAAGAGTGCTGGTAATAACTTCAAATCAGAGACAGACCGGTTTTATCTGGGTTCTGCTGCTTGCGGTTCTTTTGCTCACACCACTGGTCTGGCTGAATCATCTGCTCGATGAACTGCGCGTCAAAGACGAGAATTATCTCGAAATGCAGGCCCGTGAACGTCTGCTCAATGAAATGGCCAGCTTTCAGGAGCGACTCAAACCGGAGAGGCATATTGAAATGGCGCTCGAAGACATGCGCAATCAATTTGGTCTCGAGCTTGACGCAGAAAACCCGCACCGACTCATCCACTCTTACGCTACCGACCCAATGCTCATCAGAAGTGGCTTCCCTGCCAGTGCTGCCGCCTTTTTGCAGGCAAACTACAACATGCTGCCACTCATGGCATATGCTGTCGACTGCGACATGCAAAACCTATATGCATATTATTCCCAGAAGCTTTTCAACAACGAAACAGACCGCCAGACTTTTGAAAATGCAGCAGCCTACTGGATGGTGTTTTCGCAGTATGACGTAGTCAATGAATTGTCGACAACCCCGAATATGCAACAACTTAGCGATGAATACAGGGGAACTGGCGACGTCAGGCATGTGAATGCACAGTCAAAATTCGGCGATCATTTTCTGGATTATATCTCGCCTTTTGGTAGCCCCCCAACAGCAAACAACGTATGCAGAATCTTTTTTTCGAATCGCTTTGGCAGTCAGCGATCGTTTCAGATCCTGCATCAGCTCACCAGGCCCAGAGGCTTACGCGTAAGCATGCTTGGCGCCTATTATTTTATCTTTAACAGTTGCGACATATCACCAGCCAGGGTTTTAGAAAAGGCGATGAGCAACGAAGATATTGATCTTGGCCGTTTCATCGTCAAAAAAACAGTAAAACAGCCTTATTTTGTCTATGGCAATGAGCATCTTCTTTATTACGCCGGGTTTCCATCGAGTTTCTTCACTCTTATCGAAGATTACGCCATCAAGAACCCGAAAACCAGACAAAAACTTCGTGAATTTGTCGGCAAACATGGGCTCTGTACAAAAATAGACAAGAAACACCTGCTTTCGAAATACGCCGAGGCTCAGGCAATATGCAACGCGATGATGAAAACCTCACTGCTGCTTTTTTTTGCTCTTCTCATCAGATCTTTCATACAGGATCTCGAATACGGCTTGCGGCTGGCAAAAAAGCTGCGAGTTGCGGTTGCGATAATTGTCATGCTGCCCATTCTCGGGGTTTTTCTGGTAATTGAACAACAAAAAAACAGCAATGAAAAATTCAATCTGATTAAATGCCAGACTAAAATCAGACAACAACTGGATTTTCTCGGCAAGATAATCAACGATACCGATTCAAGAGTTCTTATGATGATGCTTGAAGCAAAAGAGTATCTGACCTACAGCTACTACCAGCTTAAAGACAAAAGCATTCCAGAGATGTTACGCGAAGGACATTTCAGAAAAGTCACCGCCGGCATACTGGAAACCACTCTTACGCGGGATGGCGGTGAGATTGTCGAAACAGACAGGGGGAGCAGGGACCAGGCAAAGGTAAAAATGGGGCTTTACAAGATACTTCTTGATCTTGGCGCAGTTAACAGCGAAGCTCCTGAAATCAAGAAGATCCACAAGCAGTATACAATTCTTATCGGGTTGGCCGGCGCATTGTCCAATCTTTTCGCGGAACCGGAGTCACTGGCCCGCGAAGGCCTTGCAAACAAGCACATCATGTCGGCCTCGGCCCTCATCAGGTCGGTCCATCATTTCATTGTCCACCCGCTTCGACCCAAGGTAATCGAGGCGATTGCTCTATTTATGGTAGATGAGATCAACATTATAAAGAAGCTGTATTCGCAACTGTCGCAGCGCTCTTTACGCCTCTTCAGCGACTATGACGAGAACTGCCGAATTGAGTATGCCATGGCCATGCGCAGTCCGACATCATTGCGCACCTATCAGGCACCATACTTCGCATCTCCTTCAAGTAAGATGGCCAAGCTGGCTGCTATTGCCATGAACAATAAAACTTCCGGAACCATTGTAAGACGAGATAGAGAGCAGCTTCGGATTGACAGCTGGATCATCTCCGATGTTTCGCCAGTAATTATTCTTGCCAGGGCTACTCTTAACCACAATCCAGCGACGAATCTTCTGTTCGTAATTATTCCATGGGCATTGCTGGCATACGCAATTCTCGCGGTAACATTGATTTCTGATGTTCTCGCCGACATTTTTCTGGCACCGGTACGAGCTCTGCTCGCCTTCGTCAGCAGGCTCAGAAAAAATGACCTGCAGGTAAAAGTTGTTGTAGCTTCTGGCGGTGAATTTGAGGAGCTTGGCAATTCTTTCAACCAGATGAGTGAAGGACTGAGACAAAGAGAAAAGATGCGCCGATTTGTTTCAGACAAACTGGTGTCGAGCCTCGAAGCCGACGGCGCCACTTTGCACCCGGCCAAAGCCAGTCTCAGCGTTCTAAGCTCGGACATTCGCGGCTTTACGACTCTAAGCGAGCAATATCCGCCAGAAGAAATAGTCAGTTTACTCAACGACTATTTTTCATGCATGGAAGAAGCGTTGCAGATGCATGGCGGAGCAATCGAGAAAATTGTCGGAGATGCGATAATTGCAGCGTTTTACAGCGA
>MFYY01000229.1:11849-17782 GCA_001787855.1 Candidatus Riflebacteria bacterium GWC2_50_8
ATGAAATCGCGGCTTGCAACATTTAACCGCCAGCGTCAGGAAAACGACAAATTCACGATCTGAACCGGAATCGGCATCGCAACCGGCGAGGCTATTCTCGGCTTTGCTGCCGGCAGGTCAGGTCGACGTGAATTTGTTCTGATCGGTGAAGTCAACCATCGTGCGGAGGCCCTGGAAGCAAGGACCAGATGGGGCAAAACCAGCGGAATTTTTGTCGATCGGGCTACTGCTGACCTCTTGAACGAAAAGATCGTAGAAATAAATATCAGTGATGACGGGGATGAGAGTGTCTGCCTGGAGTTGCAACATGTCTGAATCCAGCCGCATTGTCAGCAACAACAGATCGAAAACGGCCAGACTGCTCGCAATCTGGCTGTTTCTGATAGTTTTACCAGCGCTGGTAATGATGATCTCTTTCGACCTGCTTCTCAAAGACAGCGAAAGCTACATCAGAAACAAACTCAAGATCAGAATGATCCAGGAACTCAGTGATTTTCGCAGCAAGTTAAGCTTCAGCAGAATGATAGAACTTAAAATGGGCGAGCTTTCCAGAAAAATTGCCTTAGACCACGCAAATGCAGAAGAACTCGGCAAAGTTATCAGCAGCGACGTGCAGGTGCCTGCCGCTGCCATTTTCCACCTGCACCCCGAGACCGGAGAGTTTACGAGCCACATTGCTGACTCGATAAAACCTTCGTTCACCCTGCTGTCGCGAACCATGTTGAGAAACTATCTGCTATGTCTGGCGGATAAAAACCAGATTCTGGGTAAAAAACAAACATCAGCAGACCTGGTTTCTGATTCAGCCTTAGCCAGAAGTATGACCTATTTTCGCAGCCTTTTCATCGCTGCCGGCGAAATCGACATTCAGCTTAACCGCGTAGTGCAGTCGTTCTCTGGCAAACCTGAACTTGGGCGCCTGCTGTTTTACGCTTTGCCACTGGCAAACTCAGGCGCCGCGATAGTTGCATTCAGAGAAACAGATATCCCGCTCAGGCTGCTGGCTGAATTTGCAGCGAACAACAAGCTCTTCTCAGATCTTCAACGCAGCTTCACCATTTCAAAAGAAGGGCGCTATGGCATCTACCTGCTTGGTAATGAAATGCAAAGTTTTACTGAAAACAAAGATGGAGCAATCGTTCTAAAAGGCATGGCTTCAGAAGAGTTTCTGCTGCACCGCGCAACCGGCGGAACTCTTTTTCCCGGAAAATTGAAAGAAACTCTCGATCAGCTGCCACTGCTGCAGATCGTCGCACCCGCAGCTTCACAACAGCACCCGCTGCGCAAGGTGACTTCGCAAGTCAGATTAACCGCCATGACTCTGGTCATATTATCATCTGTTCTGCTTCTGCGAATCTTTCTTTTCGGTCATGGAAGCGCGTTGAATATACGCAATCGCCTTTTTCTAAGTGTATTTGCCGCCTCGATTCTGCCCTTTTCGACTTTCATTGCCGGAATTGCCTATCATGAACACTTTGCAGAAGAGTTTGAAAAGTCAGAAGTAAACCAGTATCTATACCTGCAGCAGGACTACCTGAACAAATCACTGAATGCCAGAATCGAAGTTGAAGAACTGAAACTTACAGAACTCGGCGAGACTCTCGGCAGGCTCAGCTGGCAGAAAGCCGACAGCTACCTTGCAGAATGGCGAAAACACAGTATCTCGGCGCTGATCTTGCATAACAATGGAACAGACGAAAAAATATACACGCTGGATCCAGACGAGCACCTTGATCAGACCGAAATCGGCATGAAAAGCCTGAGTTTTATGGCGCTCAGAAACGCATTGCGCTCTGTAAAGGATGATCCGGAAGGCTCAAAAGAAAGCGTTGGGACTTTTGGCATCAAAGTAAAGGGACTCGGCATAATTCTCGAGAATGTTGGCAGGCTTCAGGAGACTCTTTCAGACAATAATGTGACACTATTCTCAACGTTCCCGGTTTTTGTCGAAAACCAGCGATTTTCAGCGCCAAAGTCACTGATCATGGTGAAATACTACACAACAGATTTTGTAAAAGACTTTCTAAAGGATCACCCTGAATTCATCAAATCTGAAATCAGGGGAAACTATCTTATTCAAAGCTGTTTTATCCCGATAAAAAAGTCTTTCAGACTGCCCCCGGATCATGAAGCGCTTAGCAGTCCCGGCTTTGGACCGACAGCCTACGCGCAGATTGCTCGGCAGACACTTCACTCCAGGTCTGTCTCATCATGGTCAAATGAGAAATCAACAGCTATTGCCAGTTTCCACAATCGACTGCAATGCATAGCAATTTTCACATCAAGCCGCATTAACAGCTCTTCTTTGCAGATCAGCACGGTGCTTTTGCCAGCTTTTTTGTATTTCATGCTGATGGTAGTAACCATGGCAATATTCATGTCAAAAATGCTGATCGAGCCAATAGACATGTTAAAACGCGGTGCCGATCTGGTAGCAGCAGGCAATTACCAGCACCGTATCGAGTTTAGCTCAGGAGATGAATTTGAGCCATTGACCAGCTCATTTAACCACATGACTGCCGGCCTGTACCAACGCGAGCTTCTTTCCAGCTACGTTTCGCAGGACGTTCTCACCGAAATCAGCAGTGATATTACGCTTGTGCCTGGTGGCGAGCGTGTCGAGGCCAGCGTCGTATTCTGCGCCCTGAAGGGATTCAAAGAGTTCAGCCAGAGTGCAAGCCCTGAACAGACCGTGAACATTCTTGGCCGACTCATCGAAGTCGCTGATCAGGTGGCAAATCGCCACGGCGGCGTTATGGACAAGCTGATCGAAGATACGGTCATGCTGGTGTTCAGGCAACACGGTGGCGAAAACGACCATGTGATCTCCGCCTGCCGGGCAGCGCTCGAAATAAGCCAGAGTCTCCCCGACGAAGACGCACCATTTAAAGTGGCCACCGGCATCGCTTCTGGACCAGCAGTTTCGGGCAAAATTGGCTCAAAGACTGGCAAACTTGATTTCACCCTCATCGGCAACCCGGTTAACCTGGCGGCACGCCTTAAGGCACAGGCTCACAAAGCAGTTAACACCGGCATAATTGCCTGTCCAGCCACAATCAGAATGCTTAAAGGACAGGGCCGCCTGCTCTTCATCGAGCGTACAGAAATAAAGGGAAGGTCGCGGACCTTCCCTCTTTATGAACTTATTGAGCTACGTTGAGCTGCGCGATTTTACCAGCCGAGAATATACGCAAAAATCAGCGGTGCTACGATAGTGGCGTCTGATTCAACGATGAATTTCGGCGTATTGATATCGAGCTTGCCCCAGGTGATCTTTTCGTTAGGAACCGCGCCAGAATATGAACCATAGCTGGTAGTCGAGTCAGAGATCTGGCAGAAATAGCTCCAGAACGGAATCTTTTCCATTTCGAGATCCTGATACAACATCGGCACAACGCAGATCGGGAAATCACCGGCAATCCCGCCGCCAATCTGGAAAAAGCCAACGCCCTTGCCAGCCGAGTTCTTGATGTACCAGTCAGCCAGCCACATCATGTATTCTATGCCCGACTTCATTGTAGAAGGCTTGAGATCACCCTTAATGCAATATGAGGCAAATATGTTGCCCATGGTTGAGTCTTCCCAGCCTGGTACGATAATCGGCAGGTTCTTCTGAGCTGCAGCGATCATCCAGCTGTTCTTCGGGTCGATTTCATAATACTGTTCAAGCACGCCAGAGAGAAGCATCTTGTACATGTATTCGTGCGGCAGATAGCGTTCGCCTTTGCTATCAGCATCTTTCCAGATCTTGTAAATATGAGCTTGCAGGCGCCTAAAAGCTTCTTCTTCTGGAATACAGGTGTCGGTAACCCGGTTGAGGCCCTTTTCTAGCAGATCCCATTCATCTTTCGGAGTGAGGTCGCGATAATGTGGAACCCGTCGATAATGCTTGTGCGCGACCAGGTTCATGATATCTTCTTCGAGGTTGGCACCAGTACATGAGATGATGGCGATCTTGTCCTGGCGGATCATCTCGGCAAGCGACTTGCCAAGCTCAGCCGTACTCATGGCACCCGCCAGCGTTACCATCATTTTCCCACCCTCTTTAAGATGCAGGCAGTAGCCTTTGGCTGCGTCAACAAGTGCGGCAGAGTTAAAGTGCAGGTAGTGTTCTTCGATGAACGATTTAATGGGGGTATTAGTCATGGCAATCTCCTGTTTCGCGGTGGGCGATTTTACTTTAGTGTACAAACAGAACTGTATGAGAATTTAATAACTCATAACCGCCGACAAATCAACCTCTGATTATGCTTGCGTAATCCTTGTGGTGTAGGTAATATGCCTGATATGAACGAACAGCAGCATGAATACGCAATTGTCACGCGGGGCCTGCATCGCGAATTCAAGATTCGACTCAAGGCCGAAGGCCTGGTTGCAAGTCTGCGCAACTTTTTTGCGCCGGCCAGTAAAACGGTTAATGCGGTAAACAATCTCGAACTCGCAATCAGACCAGGTGACATCATTGGCTTTCTCGGCCCGAACGGCGCCGGCAAAACAACTACGCTGAAAATGCTTTCAGGCCTTCTGGTGCCAACCTCCGGCACGATCGAAGTGCTTGGACACACGCCTTTTAACCGCGACCACGCATTCTTAAAGAGCATTTCACTGGTAATGGGCCAGAAACAGAACCTGTGGTGGGATCTCCCGCCGGTCGAAACTTTTGCCATACATCGCCGCATCTACGGATTGAGCGACAGTGATTATGAAAGCCGCATCCAAGAGCTTGTCGACATGCTCGAAATAGCCGACTGTCTGGAAACCCAGACACGCAAGCTTTCGCTTGGCCAGCGTATGCGCTGCGAACTTGCCGTGTCGCTTCTGCATCAGCCGCAGATACTCTTTCTCGACGAACCAACCATCGGGCTCGATATTTTAATGCAGAAAAAAATTCGCAATTTTTTGCTCGATTATCATCGTCGCTTCAAGCCTACGATTCTTTTGACATCACATTACATGGATGACGTCGCCGCGCTGGCACAAAGGGTTATCGTGATCGATCACGGCAACAAGGTATTTGACGGGCATCTGAGCGATCTCACGCAAAAGCTCCACCCTGAAAAAATCATGTCGGTGCTGCTCAATAACGGCAAATTTGAATGCCGCCTCGAAGATGGCTGTCACCTCATTCATCAGGATGGGCAACATTACCGCTTTCTGGTCGACCGCAGCCGAGTGCCGGAAATGGCGGCAAAACTCTATGCAACCGGCAATATCGCAGACCTGACCATTGAAGACCCGCCGCTCGAAGATCTCATCGGGCAACTTTTTACATCAGACAGACGTAATCCTTGATTATGGCAATGTTCCAAACTGACGGCAAGCTGGCCGTTCTACTCGCATATTTTAAGATCATTCTGACTTATCGTGGCATGATGCTTATTCACGCCATTCGACTGTTGCTGCTACCTTTGGTATTGGCTTCGGCATGGCTCTCTATCGAAAAAACCGCCAGCAACCCGTATTCAGAGTCTGACTATCTGCTATATTATCTGCTGGTACCCGTTATCATGAACCTTACCGACAGCCGCATCGTCTTCAAGTTTTCGCTGGCGGTAAAAGATGGCTCGCTCAACCGCGATCTGCTAAAGCCTTTCCCTCCGCTTATGGGCTATCTGCTGGAAAGCATTGCCAGTAATGCCATGCAGCTGGTCTATCTGGTACCTTTTACCATAATATTATGGGTATTTGTCCACGACCGCGTTGTTCTCGGGCATCTTGAGCCTTCACTGCTCTTGTTTTTTGCGGCAGCAATAATCATCGGCGGTCTGGCCCGCCTGATGATTTCTGGATCAATAGCCTTACTCAGTTTCTGGATCGAAGATGTCACGACGCTGAATCTGATTCTCAACGGCGGTATCTGGGCGCTGCTCGGCGGTATGATCGTGCCGGTCGCGACTTTTCCAGACCAGATCAGGTACATTGCCGAGCTACTG
>MFYY01000230.1:0-6056 GCA_001787855.1 Candidatus Riflebacteria bacterium GWC2_50_8
CATCATCGGCTGGATCGAAAAAAACCGGCAGCATCCAAAAGTTCAGGAATTAATTGAGCGCCTCGGCAAAAACCCGCAGACCGATGACGTTTTTCGCCAGCTCACCCGCAGACAGACGATAGAAGCAGTCACCCCGCCGGCAAAAACTTCCGCCCAACCTGCCGAAATTCAGACTGCCAGAACGACAGAGCCAAAAACGGAGAAGCCCTCTGAACCGGCTGCAACAGTTTCAGGCGAGAAAGCTGAAAAAGTTGTCGCTCAGCCCGTAGACAAAGATAAACAACAAAAGCTGCGCAACATGGAGATTGACGACTTTGGCGCCAACAAGGCGTGGATAATGAAGGACGCTTTGTCGGGCGAAGCAACGGTGCGCGCTGAGGCCCTCAATGCCCTTTTGCGAATTCACCCGGACGGCAAGCTTATTGATCTGGCCAAGGAAGCGATAAACTGCGAGAGTATTGAAGTGCGAACTGCGGCTTTCAAGGTTCTCGAGCGCCTTGATCCGGACACTCTCAAAGAAAAAATTTCGTCTCTTCTTCAGGAAACCGACCCGAACCTGAGAATCAGGGCAGTCAGATTCGGGCTCAAATACAAGCAGACCGAATCAATCGAAGCTCTCAAACGCCTTTTAAAATCTGAAGAGCAGGCCGTAAGATCAAACTCGATCAGCTGCCTGGCAATATGTCCTTTTGACGTTACGTTTAAACTTCTTATGGACCAGCTTGATTGCGAAGATCACCCGGTAATCGCCAAACAGATCGCCAGCATTCTACTGAGCAATCCTTCAAAAGCAGTTCTTAAAGCGCTTGACAACATTACCAAAACTGCCAATCCCGCGGTGTCGATGGTTATTTCACAGACTCGCAACGACCTGTTTGACCTGGTTGCGCAAATGCCTGAAATCAGTGAACCGGAGCCACCTCCAGCTAGCGAAGAAGCCGAAAAGCCATACTCTGTAAGCAAAGTAAGAGAAATTGCCCGGCGCAGTAAGGACTGGAAACCAGGATATAAGCCAGAAACCAAAGGCAAAGGAGATGCCAAAGAATCTTCGATTAACTGGCAGATGCTCTTATCTGGCAGCGTGCTGCTGGTTTTTCTCGGACTTCTCCCGATAATGCTGCTTTCCGATCGAGGGCAAAGCGATGTTCCGGTCGGAAAAACCCAGCAGGAATGGCGAACTGGTGAGCGCGGAAATCCTACTAAAGTTGCAATACCAGATAAGTTCAGAATGAACCGCCCCTGTTCACTTTCCGGCACAATAGAAAAACTCGTTTCTGACGAAAGCCTGGTAATGGTGCATGAAAACCAGAAAATCATGATAAAATTTGAGTTTGCTGCTTCCAAGGAATACGCAGTTGGAGACAAAATCGACGTAACCATCATCCCATACCGGATAAACCCCCATGGAATAATACTTTCACGAGGGCAGGAAATAGCAGCCGCAAAATCTGAAGCGACCCAACAAGGTGAAAAAGAATGATCTGGCTTGATCGACTTGAACAAAAATACGGGCACTGGGGACTTGAAGGTCTTATCAGATACGTCTCCATGCTCATGCTGGTAGTATTTTTCCTTAACCGGTCGGGCATGTTGCCTTATCACATGCTTACCCTGCATCTCGACTCAATTCTCAGCGGCCAGGTCTGGCGACTGTTCACCTTTCTGCTTATTCCTCACAGCACCAGCATTTTTTTATTGATTTTCGAATTGTCAATTCTTGTCATGTGCGCTGACGGCCTTGAAGCAAAGTGGGGTACATTCAAGCTCACCGCATATTACATGGTTGGGGCGCTCTCCAACATTATTGTTGCCCTGATGCTGCCGGAAGTGCAGTTGGGAAGCTATTTTATCTACCTGAGCCTGTTTCTTGGGTTTGCCACTATTTACCCGGACTACGAGATCCTGCTGTTTTTTATCCTGCCAGTTAAAATGAAGTATCTTGCCTTATTGTCAGGCGCGTCGATGATATACAGTTTTGTTATAGGGGGCCTGTACATAAAAATCGCAATAGCACTTTCAGTAGGCAATTATCTGCTGTTTTTCGCACAGGATATGGTCGCATCTGTCCGGCAAAACCGCCGGCAATACATGCGCGCCGCCGAATATGAGAAATCGCTGGCCAGAACCGAAAATTTTCGCCACAAATGCTGTGTCTGCGGCATAACAGATGTCAGCAATCCCGAGGCTCAATTCAGATACTGCACCTGCCCGAGCTGCGGCGAAAACGGCACGCCATTCTGCGCTGAACATCTCAAAGAGCATAAGCAACAGAACCAGCCGCAAAACTGAAGGTTGCAAAAAAGTATTTTACATTTTGCTGAAACTTGTTCAGCTTCTGTAGTGATTTAGTTTTTCGCGCTTTACAGGCTAAGAAGGTTCTTCTATCATATAGATATATAGAGACAGAGGCGTGAACATGAATTGTCTGCGAAACAGAATTGCATTAGTGTTTTTTCTTGCACTGCTTATAACCAGCGGCTGCAGAATCATCCCCTGGTTTGGTGACTACGGCGAATCGACCGAATACTTGCCCAAGGGTGAAGTTATCTTAAGCCGCAATGTTGAGGCGTCGCAGGCACTCAGTTTCAGTTCTCCACAGTTCAAGTTGTACATTCCGGCGGGTGCCCTGAGATACGATTCTCGCGTCGAAATAACCCGATACCCCCTGTTGCTCTCCGGACTCGACCTTCCCAAAGAATACAGACCAGTCAGTGAACTTTATTCTATAAATGTTTTGCCGGCATTTAATACGCTCAGCCAGGCAGCCACACTTAAATTTTCAATAACAAATGCGGTGGCCGGACGTTCATACATGGCCGCATACAGAGAAAGTGACGGAAAGTGGAATTTCGCCAGTCCGCTTGCGCAAACATTAACGAGCGACCTGGTTGTCGAAACGCTGAACTTTTCGGACTGGCTGGTCGTTGAACGCACCAGCGACTTTATCGGAGCACTTCAGCAGGGAATGCAGATTACCGCCTCGCCAAGCGCCGCTGTTGCCTCTACCACAGGATTTTTCGAGAGCGATCTCGAAATAAGTCTGAATCTTTCTTCAAATCAGCCGCTCAGTCTGAGCCCAACCAGTAGCCAGTTAAAAATGCAGCTATCAGCATATACCGGCTTCAGCCTATCAGTAACCGACTCTGATTCACCAGAATCCGCAAGCAAAGTAAGCTCTGACGCCGACCATTCAATAACACTTGATCTGCTTAACGCCAGCATTGCATCAGTAAAAACACAAGGCAACAATGCGACCTGCACTTTCATCGTAAAACTGCAAGGCATAAAACCAGCTGAAATGCCACCTTTTATTGCCTTAAAGGCATTATACACCACCGAAAACGCTATCAGCTACAGCGCTGCACAGACGGTAAACTTCAGCGAAGCCCCAGCCGAAGAGAGCGAAGAAACTCCGCCGCCGCAGATTATCGATACTCTGCCGGAAAATGGCGCCAGTTTCGTGGCCAGCAACACTGAGATACAAATTGTATTCGACCAGAACATGAATAGAGAATCAGTGCAGACAGCTATCAGAATTGGCGACCGTGCCGGAAATGAGCTCGTCGGCACTTTCAACTGGCTGAATGATCGCATCATGACTTTTACGCCAGCAGCGCTGTTGCTGCCAGCAACTGAATATGTTGTCAGATTTGTCGAAGGAGCCCTTGGCCAGAACGAACTTGCGCTAAATGTTACCGGCGAAATCGTTTTTACCACTCTCAGCAATGACCCGGCTGAATTGCTCAGCTACAGCCCGACAGGCGCAGAAATAGAATATAATACTCCAATATCACTTAAATTTTCACGTCCTATCGACCCCGCCAGCCTCAGTTTTACTATAGTTCCCGCCATTCCGGGAGACTTCACAACCGCCTGGAACGACACCAAAACTGAGGTCAGCATTGTTTTCGGCAGCGGATTTGCCAGCGCGCAGAACTACACGCTCACCCTCTCTAAAAACACATGCGATATTTATGGGCAGGAGATCAAATCAGATTACAGTTTCAGTTTTACCAGCAAAGCCTACGTTGCCACACGCCTCGTCGGCATTCTTCCTGCGTCAGGAAGCACCGACATCGTCCCTGACAGCAACTTTGAATTCACCTTCGATAAAGCGGTCAGCGAAGCTGACCTGGTGAATTCAGTCAGTTTTGCTCCTGCACTTACCGGAGCGGTCAATTATGCCTGGTCTGGCGGCTCGACAAAGCTCACCGTCACCCACAATGATAAACTGGCGATCGGCACGGAATATCTGGTGACCATCGCCAGCACCGCTGAGAACCAGCTTATTACCACTTACGCGATCAAATATAAAGTCGTCGAAGCGCTGCAGGTTGTTGAAACCATTCCGACCGCTGATCTGGCAGGAGTTACTACAAACCAGACCATAACAATAAAGTTCAACAACCCGGTTAACACTGGCACAACGGCCCTGTCGTTCAGCCCTGCACCAGTAAATGGCTACACCCAGGCCTGGGCAGACGGCAACAAGACTCTGGTGCTGACACCAAACAGCCCGGGCCTTGCCGAAGCGCTCAGCTACCAGGTCAGCATACTAACCGCGACAACAGACATCTATGGCAGCAGTCTTGCGCAAAATCATGTTCTCACCTTCTCAACCGGCGCTTTTACTCAACCAGAAGTCAGTTCAACGCTTCCTGCGAACAACGCTACAGAAGTTGCGGTAAACCAGCAGGTCAGAATCTCTTTCAGCAAGAGCATGGACAAAGTCAGGACAGAGGCCGCGCTTACCTTTACACCTGCTGCCACCCCTGTCTTTTCTTGGCAGGACGGTGACAAAACAATGCTGATTAACTTTGCTACGCAGCTTGGCGCCGCGACAAAATACCAGCTGACATTTGCCGAAAATACAGCTGACATTACCGGGCTGACCATTGCTCAACCTTACAGCCTTGCTTTTACAACTATAGCTCCCCCACCCCCTGACCCGGAGATTCCTGCTCCGGCGACGGTTACTGAGAACGAGCCTGCAAACTATGCTTCTTCTGTGGACACATTTGTTCCGATAGTTTTGCGCTTTTCGGCGCCAATTGATCCAGAAACGCTTGCCTTTGAGATTTCTCCTGCTGTCGCCGGTGAATACATCACCACGTGGAACGACGCCAAAACAGAAGTTAAAATTGCTTACAGCAGCGGTTTTGCCAGCGGGCAGAACTACACGTTCAGCCTGTTAAAGTCTACATCTGACAATTATGGACAGGAGGTTGAAAGTGCCTACAGTTTCAGCTTTACCAGTAAAGAATATGTTGCCACACGTCTGATCGCCATCAGTCCAGCTTCAGGAAGCATAGGTATCGCGCCTGACAGCAACTTCGAATTTACCTTTGACCAGGCTGTCAGCAAGACTGACATTGAAAACTCAATCAGTTTTTCTCCTGCACTCAGCGGCGGCGTCGATTATACCTGGTCGGCCGATTCAACAAAACTCACCATCTCCCATACAGATACGATGGAATTTGGAGGAGACTACCAGGTAACCATAGCAAGCAACAGTAGTAACCAGCTTCTTACCACCTACGTGATCAGCTACAAAGTAGTTGAAACTCTGCGCGTAGTTGAAACCGTTCCGACCGCCAATCTCGAAGGTGTCGCTACCAACCAGGCAATCGAATTTAAATTCAACAACCCGGTTAACACGAGTACAATTGCCCTGTCTTTCAGCCCTGCACCGGTAAACAGCTACACTCAGACCTGGAGCGATGCCAACAAGACTCTGCTGCTGACGCCTAACAGTCCAGGCCTTGCCGAATCACTCAGTTACCAGGTCAGTATATTGGCTGCAACATCAGATATTTATGGCAGCAGTCTTACGCAAAATCATGCTCTCACATTCTCAACCGGGGCTTTTACCCAACCAGAGGTCAGCTCGACGCTTCCTGAGAACAACGCCACAGCAGTCTCAGTAAACCAGCAGATCAGAATCTATTTCAACAAAAGCATGAACAAGGCTGCAACTCAAGAGGCCGTTACGATTCTGCCTGCAGTTACCCCGACTTTTTCGTGGCAGGACAACGACAGCACTATGTTGATCAGCT
>MFYY01000230.1:6080-11578 GCA_001787855.1 Candidatus Riflebacteria bacterium GWC2_50_8
CGAATTACGTGCTGCAGATTGCAGCGTCAGCTAAAGCAGCGGACGACACTGAGTTAATTTCGGGTTATCAGATGACCTGGCAGACAGCCGCTCAACTCACGGTCAGTGAAACTGTTCCGACAGCCAACAGTGCCGGACTTTCTCTCAAACCCTCTGTAACCATCAGATTCAACAATCAAATCGACAAAACAAAGTTTGCGATGACCTGGTCGCCAGAGCCTTCTTCGGGCTTTACCCAGAGTTGGAGCGAGAATGACACGCTGCTTACTCTCACCCCGGTTGCAGATCTGCTTGAAAGCCAGAGTTACCAGATCACAATTAAACAGGCTACCGCAGACACTTTTGGCACAACGCTCGCCAGCGACTACCTGTTGAGCTTTACCACCGGAGCGGTTACAGCACCCGTAATATCGTCGACCACGCCGACAGCCGGTTCTTATGATGTCGCGGTGAATCAGCAGATCAAAATATTGTTCAGCAAAACCATGGATAGAGCAAAAACCCAGGCGGCAGTGAGCGTCAGCCCTGCTGCAACACCAGTATTCAGCTGGCAGGATAACGACACGGCAATGATTATCAGCCTTGGCGCAAGCCTGAGCTATGACACCTCATACCAGATCACAATAGGAGCAGGCGCCACCGACAAATACGGTCTCAGTCTGGCCGAAAACTACCTGCTCGGCTTTACAACCGTTGCCAGACCAACAGTGCTGACCAGCAAATGTTACCCTCTTGTCGATTCGACAGGTATTCCGCCACAGGCTGTAGTCAGGGTCGAATTCTCAAAAGCAATGAACAAAGCCAGTGCTGAGGCTGCGTTCTCGCTCAAACAGGCCAGCACAGGAGTAAACGGCAGCTTCAGCTGGAGCGGCAACATCATGAGTTTTACGCCTTCCAGCAGCATGTCCTATGGCATGCTATATCAGATCAGCGTGGCGAGCAGCGCAACAGACAGCCTTGGCAACAACCTGTCGGCAACAGTCAGCTGGACCTTTACCACCGCCGCTGATGAGGGCAAGACCTGGACCCTTGAACAGGCAGACACTGACAGCACCACGACATTCTCACAGCGCTCAGAACATGTTATGATCAGCTTTAACAATAAGCTCTGGGTCATTGGTGGTTTTGACGGCTGGGATTATCTTAACGATGTCTGGAGTTCAAGCGATGGCAAAAGCTGGACCCGCGAGACCGCAGCGGCAGCATTTCCCGCAAGATCTGGTCACGCCTGCATTGTTTATAATGGCAAAATCTGGCTGACAGGCGGCTATTCAGAAGTCAGCGGGCTTTTTGATGATGTCTGGAATTCCAGCGATGGCAAGAACTGGGTGAGCGCAAGCAATTCTGCCGCCTACTATGCCCGCTCCGCACATTCGATGGCAGTTTTCGCAGATAAGCTGTGGATCATTGGCGGTGAAACCGTCGACGGCAACAACACTCCGACATTACTCGACGACTGCTGGAGTTCCAGCGACGGCAGCAACTGGCAGAGCCACTCAAGCGTCGTTACATTCTTTCCACGCAAGCTGCATGTATCTGGTGTCGTTAACAATCGTCTCTGGATCTGGGGCGGTTTTGGCGAAGATGCCGATGCCAACAAGCGCGCACTGAATGATGTCTGGTCAACTGCAGACGGCGAGTTCTGGCGTCTGGAAACCAGCAACGCAGCATTTCCGGCGCGCTGTGCTGCTGCAAGCGCAATGTTCAACAATCGCATCTGGCTGACTGGTGGTGCCAGCAATAACCCATATCTAGCAGGCGCAACCTACTATAATGATATCTGGGCCAGCAGTGATGGCTCCAGCTGGGTGCAGATTCTTGGCAATTCAGCAGGAAGCAGCTCACAGTTTTCGCCCAGAGTGCTCCACGGCGCGGCCGCACTTTCTGATAAACTCTTTATCAGTGGTGGAGAGCTGGCCAACAGTTATTTCTTAAACAATGAAGTCTGGTCTACAAAATAATGAGCAAGGAATTTCCGGCATACTCGGTTGATCGCTTTGTCCGCGAAAGCGAAACGCCTGAAGAAAACAACAGACTGGGGCTGGAAGACTATAAACAGCTGACCGAACGTCTTACCAGCTCTGAAGTTCGCTGGTTGTGGGCTCCAATGGCAGGCTTTGCGCTTGCCTATATTGGCTGCTACCTTGCCGGAATCAAATACGGTTCTGAAAAGCACGCAAGTGTGATGTATCTGATCTTTATCGCATTCAATATTATAGCCGCGCTTATTTCGGTCAACAGCTGGAGCATGATCCCCAGTCGCAGCATAGCCAAAGACTCAATGTTGATGATTACCTTATCATTATGCAGTGCAGCCATCGGCAACACTTTTGATACAATTTTCTGGCTGACCGGCCTGTCTCCTTTTAAGCAGAATTTATTCACCAATCTCTTCTTTGTATTTGCCATTCTTTTCGCTTTGCCTGGCGTTTACCTGCTCGGGCGCGTCTGTCGTGTAAAATTCGGCAAAAAACCGCTGATCTACAGCATTGGGCTCACTCTGGTATTTGTCGCCATCCCAATCTTCATGAATCCCGGTCTTTTAACCGGTCAACCAGAACCCTATAACCTGAAAGAGTTCATATTTGGCCTGCTCTATGCGATAGGCATAGGCTATCTTGCGGCGCTGAGCCTTCATCTCTGGCGTTACGCCCAGGGCCGCCTGCAAAATTCAGCAAGACTGATCGGCATCAGCCTAATTCTTTTGAGCTTCGGCTGTGCGATTTACGCGGGCCTGTTTACAAGCACCCCATTATCAGAGATCCCATCCAGCCCGGTCCACATTATCATTGCCATGGGTTATATTATTGGAGCAATCGGGGTCAGGCGCACAGAGCTGACAATCAGAATCATATTCAACCTTAAAGACCCCAAATTGCCACCCTCATTGCCTCTGATTGAGATTTTCGGGCCGAGCCTGGGATTGGAAGTATACCAGAAGATGGAATCTCGCATAAAAGATGCGTTTGAAGAGCTTCTTCGCGCCAAAGCTGAGACCGAAATGAAACAGAAAATCATCAGTGAGCTTGAAACAGAAGTAAAACTGCGCAAGGAAACAGAACAGGCGTTGATTCTTGAGAAAGAAAAAGCCGAAGAGGCCAATAAAACCAAGTCGCAATTTCTGGCCATGATGAGCCATGAGTTGAAAACACCGCTTACCGCCATCAAAGGTTACGGCCAGATTCTGCACCATCCTCCGGGAACGGCAGTTTCTCTCGACGAAAGCAAGGTAAAAGAAATCGCCGAGCAGATAGTATTTAACTCCAGCCACCTTCAGACAATGATCGATGGAATACTTCGTTTTTCTCAGCTGGAAAGCGGCAAATTCACCTACCACAAGGAAGAATTTCTGGCAAATGAACTGGCAGAATATCTCGAAGCCCTGCTAAATCAGCAGCAACAGTTCTCAAGGGCCAAGTTCAGCATGGAGATTCCTGAGCGCCAGCTCAAACTGTATACCGACAAGCTCTCGGTTCAACATATCGTCGTTAACCTGCTGATGAACTCAATTAAATTCTGCAAAGATGGCGAAATTTCGATAAGAATTGCACAATCCGGCAAGGATCTTTTGATAGAGGCTAAAGACACCGGCATTGGCATCGCAGAGTCCCACCTCGAAAAGATATTTGAGGCCTTTTATCAAGTAAGCCACGGACACAGAAGAAAATACGGAGGAGCCGGACTCGGGCTAAGCATTGTGAAAAAACTTACCGAAGAATTGAATGGCAAAATAACTGTAGAAAGTAAGCTAAATCATGGCAGCAGGTTTGAAGTACTGTTGCCAGATGTGGTCAGAGATAAAACATGAATCAGGAAATGAAAAAGATTGAATTGTATGCAGACGGTGCCTGCAGCGGCAACCCGGGACCTGGCGGCTGGGGAACAATATTGCGCTTCAAGGAAGTTGAAAAAGAACTGTCAGGTGGCGAAAAGGAAACCACCAACAATCGCAAGGAGCTTATGGGAGTGATATCCGGGCTTGAATCGTTAAAAGAATCCTGCATCGTCAGTGTATTCACAGACAGTCAGTATATTGCCAATGCATTTTTAAAAGACTGGCTCGCATCTTGGCAGAAAAACGGCTGGAAAACCGCGGCAAAGAAGCCGGTAAAAAACCGTGAACTCTGGGAGCGCCTGCTGGTACAGGCAAATCGCCACAAACTTAGCTGGAACTGGATCAGGGGTCATGCCGGACACCCTGAAAATGAGCGTTGCGACGTACTGGCTGTCGCAGCTCGCGACAAATTCGCAGGTAAATCTTGACAAGAAATTGCATAATACTGCTTCTCTTGCTGGTATTGGCCTGGTCACCGATCATGGCCGAAATAGACCCTGAAGAAATTTTACGGAAGCTTCCGCCACCAGAAGTGAATTATACTCTGCCAGAAATCAGAGCTGTCAAACAGCCCGTCGCGCTCCCCGATTATTCAACGGCTGAGCACTATGGCAAACCAGCGCAGTCAAGAAGAGAGTTCGAGCGCTCACTTAAAAGCGTCAAGTCGCTGCTGGAAACGCAGGCCGTAACCTCTACCATGAAACTCATCGGCAATCTGGCTAACAAACAACAAAAAATTACGTCTCCAGCAGACCGGGCTGCCTCTGGAACACAACCCCGGACGAAGGACCCGAATCCAGGACAGAATGCTCAAGCTGCTCAATCTGATGCCAAGCCACAAACAGCCTATACAGAAAGAGCAGTAAAGCCGCCGCCGGTTGCATTAAAGCCTGCTGTGCCGCCGCCGACCGGCAATCTGATGGCAGCCTACAAAACTCTGCGCCAAAACCCTGCCCTGCTCGAATTCGAGCAATCGCTGTCACGCGACCGACAACTGGCAGTTGACGCATTCGAAGTCTCGCTGCAACTGGCGGCAAATCCTCCAAAAACTGAGACTGACGATGGCAACGTCGAGATTGATGGAGCCGAAGACGCAGACACGGCTCCAGCGGGCAGTCACGATGCAGTGCTGGCAACTGCCATGGGCCTCTATAAAAAACAGGACTGGAAAGGCTTAAAAGATCTATTTTCAGAAAACCCGGAGGCCGGCGACACTAAAGACGGCCTTAAATACCAGATCGAAGCAGAAGCAAATGAGGCAAAACCTAACTACATGATAATTCGCCGCTATTCGGATCAGCTGGTAAAAATTGATAAGCAGGACCCGATGGGCAATTATGGACTGGCGCTGGCTTACTATAACGCGAAAAAGCCGAACACAGCAAAGGCTCAGGAACACCTGGCCATAGCACTTAAAGCCAAGACGCCTCCCGAAGGTGCTTCATCGCTTTACTGGAGCATGACTTTCAAGAAATTCATGATACCGCTTCTGATCGTAATCGCGGCTCTGATTGGCGGAATCAGCAAGGTTATCAAGAAAAAGAAGGCAGCGGCACTTGATATACTCGATCAACCAACAGACCAGGCCAAACCAGAAGCAGAGGTAAAACAGCCAGGAAAATTGATGCAAAAGCTTGCTCCACTTATTGACAAGCTCAAAGGC
>MFYY01000230.1:11634-14653 GCA_001787855.1 Candidatus Riflebacteria bacterium GWC2_50_8
ACGCCGGCGCAGAAGGAATTGACGAGGCAGAAGAAGAAACCAACGAACTCGAAGAAGAAGACGCTGAAGCTCTCGAAGAGGGGGAGGAAGAGGACGAAGATAGCGAGAGCGATGAAGAAGGCGAGTCCGAGGAAGAAGCCGACGAAGATGGCGAAACCGAAGAAGAAGAAGAAGAAGAAACCACCGAAGCCTGAGGCAGGTTCCAGACTGCCATCTGTCACAAGCGACTTCAAGACCTGATTGCGGCAAAGTCACCTGTCTCGCAGAACTGCTCTATCATGCGCAGTTCTGCATAAGCATGTCCTTGTGCAAAAAGTTTTCGCGTCTGTTGCAGGGCAGATTCTTTCCTGAGGCGCTCACACACTAAGCAAAAAAAACTGCCGGCGCGCCTGCAATACCATTCACAATAAATTCTTTAACAGCAAGATTATCCGAATCGGCTTTGTAATCGAGCAGGAGAACGATTCACCTGGCCGCACCTTTCCCGTTGCGACCGAGTATGCCGACATCCGCGCGAGCACGAAAAACGAAGCATGGCGGAGAGTCAAAATATGCGTACAAGAAAATGCGGCGCCCGAAGCGAGCGCCGCATAAGTCTTGAAATGCTTAACCGCAGCTTATAGTTTGCGGTAAACGTTCAGTCCTACTTTTTCTTCGCGGCCTGGAATCGCATAGTTGCCTTCAGATGAGGCGATAAGAATGGATTTGCCAGAGGAAGATTTGCCAAACTCTTTGGATAGATCAACTTTGATGGTAAGGATGTTACCTTCGATGCTCAGATCAACATTCTTCATTGTTATTCCTCCTGAAATACTGGTGAATTGCTTGAGAGATTACCACAACAGCAATCGCTTTACCAGCAATTAATTTGAACCTGTCATTCTGGCAGCACTAATGTGCTGCCAGATTATTCACTGGGTCAGGGAATTCTCAGAGTCATGCCGACTTTGAGAAGCTTGGGATTGGTGATGCCATTGTGTTCAGCAATCTGTTTCCACTTGCCGGTAGTTCCATAAACCTTCTGGCTGATTTTGCCAAGAGTGTCGCCAGAAGCAACAACATAGGTTTTTTCTTCGACAACGGGTTCAGCAACAGGCTCTTCGGTATAGTCTGCGGCATCATCAACGAAAGGCGCTTCATCTTCGTCTTCGTCAGCAGCTACAACGGGTTCAGAAGGTACGTAAGGAGCCGGTTCTTCTACGGGTTCCGGTTCTACATAAGGCTCTGGTTCATAGGTAGGTTCTGGTTCTGCTGCCACAACCGGAGCTTCTTCAAGAACCTTGAAGCTTCTTACTTGAACGGCGCCAGATGGGAATTTCTGATCTGGCTTAACAACGTTGCCAAAAATCCTGATCTTTACGCTTCTGTTTTCGCCGACTTTGGCTGCAGTTTCGCCAGTCAGCTGAAGAGTCTGACCATCAAGAGTCTTGAACATGACTTTGCCTTCGGCTACCGAATCAACAATACCAGTGATGGTAGTTGAGCGGCTCTTTTTGGAAACCCAGCCACTGGGTTTCCACCAGTCGCCAGATTTGGCAAAAGCGCCGGCAGGCAGAGCAAGAATGGTCATTATAACGATTGCAATCAACTTTGTCCTCATGAAATATGTGGCCCCCTGTAGAGATATAGATGCTAGGGAATGTATAATACTTTAAGTCCACAATTTCAAGAGGCAAAGTGAAGATTGTTACATTTACTTGCTAATTGAGGCTTTTTTGTCAGTTATTCTCAAGAAGCCTTATCGTTGCGGCAGCTTGACTGGTCAATTTTTCATAGGAACCGTCAAACTCTGTGCCAATAAAAAATCGAACTAGAAACAACATGTCTTTTTCAAAAACAAGATAATCAACTACCGACAGCGGCCCGCCGCCCGACTCGATCAGCCAACGAACGCGATAAACTCCCGGCCGGAGCTGGTCGAGTTTTTCCGGGCCACGACGGGACTTCAGGCTTATCTCCTGCGTATTTTCGATCTCACTGGTGCGTTGCCCAACATACTCTTTAAGAACATCCTCGGCAGGTTCTGCATTCAGGCCTACCAGAACAGATACTCTTTCACGAAATGGGCCCGTAGCCTCAAGACTCAGTGGTTTGTTCTCAAGCTGATCTATCTGCCAGCTGGCGGGAAGCTGCAGAGAGAATGTTGCGGATGCATTGCTGATCTCTGCGAATTCCTTGATGGTGCGCGGATAAAAGCCGATGTCACTTAAACTGTACATCTGCCAGAACGAAAGGCCGCCAATAAAGATAACTGCCCAGACTGCAACAAAGCCAGCCAGGCGCTTAAGCAGCGGCGACCTGAGAATCGGCAGCAGTAAAACCGCCAAAACCGCACCTCCCAAAAGGCCGCCAAGATGGGCACTGTTGTCAACACCCTTTTCCACAGCTCCGATGATCAGGTTGATAACCAGAATGAACAACAACGTCGAAAAGTTATTTCGCCGAGTCAGGCTTTCTGAGCCCTTAACCTTAAACACCTCGAAAACGATCGCAATGGACAACAGCCCCAAAACGGCAGCTGAAGCTCCGGCAGAAAGAGGCTGACTGGTGTAAACCGCAGCCATGCCGCCAAATATGCCAGAAATAAAGAACGCCGCCAGATAAAGCGGCCAGCCAGTAATGCGTTCAACCGGCGGTCCAAAAAATTTCAGCGCCACCAGATTCATCAACAGATGCACCCAGCCAATGTGGATGAATTGATAGGAAAACAGCCTGAAATACTCGCCATCCTTGACCAGAAACGAACTGTTGGCACCAAGATCGATGAGAGTCACGATATCTTCAACATTACGGGTTACGATCAAAACGACCGATACGATCATGATCACCCATGTCAGCAGGCTGGTAGCCGGCGTCGAAGACTCGACCATCTCAGCCTGCTGCTCATCAGCAATCATCACCGCTCTGAATTCCTCGATATTGCTGGCATATAAGCTTTTCAGGTGAGACAGAATCTTGCGGTCAAAAAAATCACGGTTTTCTATTAGAGAAAAATAGCGTTTGCGCATAAAAGGCAGCC
>MFYY01000230.1:14665-16794 GCA_001787855.1 Candidatus Riflebacteria bacterium GWC2_50_8
CCTCTTCTTTGCCAGAAGCACTGATGATTCCGGCCATTTTGCTCTCCCCAGCTTCGTAATCGCCAGAATTAAAACGGCAGACGCCCCACCAGAAATCTTTAAGGGTTGGTGGAAGCCGGTCGATACCCTCTTCTTCGGCCTTCATCAGAACATCAAATTCGGTGTTCCAGCCGAGAAACGCGAAGAAAATCATGCGGCTGATAACTAGATTTGCACGCTTTTCCGGCGAGGCCTCCTCGCCGTCAATTGCCGCTTTTTCGAGTGCAATCTGCGCGGCCATCGCTTCATCATATCTGGTGGTCTCAAGGTAAGCGCGCACCAGATAAAGAAGTTCTTCAAAAGATTGTTCAGCAAGATTTTTGTCGGGCAACCTCAGATCATCTATCAATCCACTGAAATTGCGATTATTGAAGTGTATAAGCCCGAGAAAAACGCGGGTAACACCATCATAGGGTTCACCGCGGTGAAGCATCAATCGCATTTCCTGTTCGAGCTGTGCGGTGTTTTCGCTGAATTTTTCTGCCAGCAGAGCCAGTTCGTGCAAATGTGAGTTCATCTCTTCCCAAGCCAGGTTCGCTTTCCAGCGGGCGTATGGTTCAATCTCGGCAAACCGGTTTTCAGCCATAAGCACATCTATCTGCCGCTGCAGATACATAGGGAGCAGCACAAGAACGCCTATACCGGCGAACGATATGCTTATGGCCAGGCCGCCGCTGAAATCGCGGACCAACATGACAATCATAAGACAAAGCAGAAAGAACAGCTGAGAAATGTAACCGGAATAGCGTTTGAAGCCTTTTTGAAAAAGCGAAAACATCATGTAGCCAACATTGGCCATGAGTAGGTACATCAGCAATCTGTAGGCAATATCCATGCGCAAAACCTATCTGATTTCAGCTGCCTGTAAAGAAATATCTGCTGCGACTATTCTTTAACTACCACAAGTTCTATGCCACTGCGATCTTCTTTCATGCTCAGGCGACCGGCCACAACCCGTCCATCTTCGAGAACAAAACCCTTGATCAGGCGCGTGGTTTTTCCCTGAATAAGAAGATCTATAGCTGACTGCGTAATTTTTTTTCCGTGAAACTCTTTCCAGACAACATAGTTGCAGCCCTCTTTAAATCGGTTGCAACCAAAGCCACGAGCGCCCTCGATAATCTGCCCACGCCCGCACGCCGGGCATTCACCGAAAGTCTGGCGAACAATCTGGCTCTTTGCCTGTTCATCAGGAGCTACCGGCCTGGAGGTTTTTTCCAGCTGCGACTTGCCGGATATGGGTCGAGGCGGAGGAACCGGCTGACGACGGGGTGCGGAAGCAGAAGCGTGCAGGTTGCGGGCACCTTTTATCTGCTCGACGATTGTACTGACAAACCCGGCAATATCGCCCATAAAAGCGTCGGGATCTTCTTTGCCACGCGCCATATCGGCAAGCCGCTTTTCCCAGTTTCCCGTCATTTCAGGACTCTTGATCTCAGACGCCGCCACTTCAATGAGCTGAATGCCCTTTGGCGTCGGCACCAGCTTTTTTTTATCGCGCTGCATGTAATCGACTCTAATCAGCTTTTCAATAATTTCAGCGCGGGTAGCCGGAGTGCCCAGTCCGCCATCTTTCATAGCATCACGCAGCTCCTCACTTTCGATGAGCTTGCCGGCTGTTTCCATGGCTTGCAGAAGCGTAGCTTCGGTGTATGCGGCGGGAGGCTTGGTCTTCTTGGTCAGTAGAACAGCATCTTCAACAAGTCTGGTATCACCTTTCTTGAGGTCGGGCAAAGACTGCTCATTCTCTTCATCTTCACCGCCGGGCTCAGAAGATTTATCTGCAGCTTTCTCGACTGCCTGCTGACGCCTTGCGTAGATCACCCGCCAGCCTTCTTCGACTATCACCCGGCCACTGGCACGAAAGTTATCTTTGCCAGAGCGCATTACCACAGTAGTAGAAAGGTATTCGTGATCAGGATAAAATGCCGCAAGAAAACGCCGCACTACCAGGTCATAAATGTTGATTTCAGCCTGCGGCCAACCAGAAGTGTCGGAGACCTTCTTTTCGGTCGGAATTATGGCATGATGATCAGAAACCTTTGCATTATTGAATATTCGCTTGTCTTTTGTCGGGCGGTTCTTGCGCA
>MFYY01000231.1:0-3783 GCA_001787855.1 Candidatus Riflebacteria bacterium GWC2_50_8
ATCGCGATAGAGTTTGCATCTATAATTTGCGTAACCATATACGGCCCTATCGTGCCGCCAACCGAAACGTTTTTTTCCGTACCGTTATATTTCAGCTTGGCCGAGCTGGCGGAGATAACCTGCAACAACTCCATGCCGCCACCTGCGACCTTGACCAGCTGAACATTGTTTATAACTGAGCACTGGTCGCTAAGCCAGATCTTGGCGTCTTTGGGATGGCTCACCGAAATGTTGATTGACACAAGAATTTTTTTATTCACAACCGGGAGCGGTGGCGCGCCATCGGTGGTTACGACAAGACCGCGCAACTCATCTATTTCATAAGAATCAACCTGAATAGCGTTGACATCATTTATTATTTCACGCACGCGGGATGTCGGCAGTCCGCGATCAAACGCACCAGAAAGGCCAAATGCACGATTGACCGTCTCAGATCTTGTATCATAAGTCTTTTCACGTTCAATAATAACCAGAGTCCCCAGACCGGTTTCCGAATAATTATGAGAAGGCTTTAGTAACAGCTCCACCCAGTTGATGACACCCGCAGTGTAACCAGTCTCAAGATCCTTTTCCGGCTCGCAGACGGGAAAATACATGATAGTCTGCTCGATAAAGCTCGGTTTGATCATGTCACCATCGCTGATTGAATGCATGTCAAAATCTGTGCTGGCATTTACATCCATTTTGCGCAACCGTCCGCTTAGGTCATATTCACGCTTTTCATGAAATGAAATTACTTTTTCGCCAACGACGCTATCGCGAGTAATAGTAGTAGGATAAGAGGTTTTTTTCAGCAGATCGGTTATCGCGCGGCTGCCATTGCGCAACTGGGTGATACCTTGCTGAATCCAGAAGCCCTTTTCGGTTTCACGCCGGGAATAACTCAAAACGCTATTGGCTGCGCCGAACAGCAGGCTGAGCAAAATAACGGCCAGCATGGTTTCTACAAGTGTTACGCCATGGGATTGTTTATGAGGCTTCAATTGATGCCTCCCGTAAATCTTGAAACAATCATTTCTTCGGTAAGATCTGTAGAGAATGTCTTGGTTGGGCCACTGTCGACCTCAGCCTTGACCACTACACGGTATCCGTCCTGAATCATTTTCATACGATTATGTGAGCCAGTTAATTCGATACTTTCAACATGATACTTTCCGCCATAGGGAAAAGTGTTGTCTGGTGCTTTACCTTCCTTGAAAAGGTCGTAGCTGGCCTGCTGATTCTTAAAAGCGCCCATGGCAATAGGAATATGCTGAGACGAATCAACGTCTACAAGAACATTGGTAGAGCCACCCGCACTGAAAAATTCATAGGTTTCTTTGGGAAGCAGTCGCAACTGCAGCTTGGCGTGCTGCATTCCAGAATGTGCAAGGTAGTACGCCTGCATCTGATAAATTGTCTGTTTGTTCTGATAGGCAAGATTCGTATTTGAATGTGCCATGAAAAAGAAAATGGTCGCGATCGAAAAGGCAAAAAACAGTACGACAACAACAGCTATGCCAGATTTTTTATTCATTGCAACCATCTCAACCTTCCAGATCAGATTTAAAGCCGACCAAAAATATGCTTTTGGCGTGCGGGTCGTCTTTAGGATCAACATTTTTACTGTTTGACCACTTTACCTGAACTACAATTTTCTTCATCAGATTATACTTGCCGTAGCTGTCCTTAGGAACCAGATCTTTTATCTTGAAATACTGCTTCGACTTGCCCGGCAACTCAATGGTAAACTGAATAGGCGCACTTGAAGAGTCCTCGTCGAGATCTTCGACCTTAACCCGGGCTCGGTACATAAAGCCCTTGCGGCACTGATAAAGACCATCAGCCTTAAAAACATCTGAATCGACTGTTTCGCAACCATCTCCAAACATTTTCGGCACAGATTTTCTGAGAAATGCTTTAACTCCGTCATTGTTCTTGCGATCTTCGAAAGAACATGGGTTACCGGCACCTATTGCCTGCCACGGCATCTGAAACATCAAGGAGTCCATAATGAACTTGGCTCGTGAAATGGCAATCGTCTCTGTATAATATCGCTCAGTTTCTTTGACTGAACCTGTCAAAAACTGAAAAACCGGTAACGCAACCAGGCCGAGGATCAAAAATGCAACGCAAACCTCGACAAAGGTTATACCGGATTTTTTTATGTTGTTGATAATTCTCTGCATAACTCTCCAGCCTAAGATAACATAAACTGGCGGCGGGTGCCAAAAAAAAATGCCAGGGTTTTTCCTCCCTGGCATTTTTAATTGCTGATTATTTGACTTTGAGAGGAACGAACATAACCTGCCGATTACCGGTAGTATCGGATGCATCAATGAAAATGTAAGGATTTTCAGGGATTTCAAGATTCGACAGCTCAATGGTCTCTTCGTTTATCGGACCAATCGGAATCGGTTCACCGCCAGCTACAGTGCAAATACCAAACTTAAGTTTTGCGTTATCAAGTTTGTAGTTGTCGCCACCAATGACCCTGATGGCCAATTTAGCGTCAGCGGCAACATTCACTGCAACCTGTTCAGCGCTGACAATCATGTTTGCGCCAAGCTCCAGTCCTTCTACTATAATCTCACGGTCAACAGCATCAAAGAGGCCACCACCAAAATAGACATTGGCGGTCTTGGGCAAAGGATACTTGTCGGCAGGAAATTCGACTGGCCAGAAAGAACCCGACTTGCCGTTCTCAACATTGATCTCAAGGCCACAGAGGGGAGGTGTGATATCGAGTACTCGAACATCTCTCGCTCCACTCGAGTTGGCATACGATACTTTGCTTCTGCCCGGCTCCGGGGCGTCATAGCGCAATCGTCTGGCCATGTGACAGGTGACAGAGCCCTTGCCGGTCGGAGTGGTCGGAATGACGACCATCTGATTAGCAGCCAGCCCCTGAGTCACTGAAGCGTTGAAATTCTGGTTCTTTTCCCAGTCTACGAAATACCACGAAACTGCGGTTGAGGCATCCCAACGCGGATTTGGTATTTCCTGGTCGTTGGCATGAGTCGGAGGATTATTATCAAAAATGGCGGTATCCGCTACCATAACCAGCGGAATATCTTCGGTCACTGTAGCCGGAATTGCTTCGCCATTCTCGAGAAAAATCGCCAAAGGCAAGGTTGGAGTCAGGTCTGTAGGATAAGGACTAAGCTCAACACCCTTTAGCCACGGAGTTTTTTCGAGGTTAACAGGAGCCCCGGAGGGCTCCTGTGCACTAACCATCGAACCAAACATCACAACTGCTGCAAAAGCTACTGCTTTAATTTTTTTCATAATTCTGCAAACTACCCCTGCTTACTGATTTCTGCCGCCTTCAAAGGCTGCCTGGATATTAACGATGTAAAGTGGCGTTCTGACAGTGGTCAGATTGCCTGACTTATCCTGGGCCTTGGAGACAAAGAAATATTCGGGCTGATCTTTGTATTCTGCGCGGGGGAAGTTCGGAACGCGGAACAGATAAGCGCTACCATCTTTTTCGACTTCTTTGCCGTCGGCAGTTTCGATACGGCAGGCAACTTCGGCGGTTGTGCCACGGTTGTTACCGTTGTCAACTGACATGGCTGCGAAAATGAAAGGTACGTTACGTCTTACAAACACGCCTTTGAGTGCTTCATCGTCACCACCGGCGATGTGAATCTGGCTGGTCAGGTCTTCCTGGTCAAGAGCCTTTGATTCAACAGTCTTGGTTTCGAACTTGGGAGCGCCACGTTCATTGAAAAGAGCACCGGCAACTGAGAGACGGGCTGTTTTCTTCCAGGGCTCCAGGTTGCGTTCGTCGCCGAGACCTTC
>MFYY01000231.1:3795-11590 GCA_001787855.1 Candidatus Riflebacteria bacterium GWC2_50_8
ATAGCTGGCATCTTCATAATCTTCGGCCTTGGTAGAGAATGGGCGGCCAAGGTTTGACACGATCTTTTCAACGATCTTGTTCTTGAGTTCCTGCTCGGTTGCGGCCATATCAACACTACCGGCGCCTTCCTGGAAAGCGATCCACAGATCGGGAGCAGTTACGTCATGAACGAGAACGCCCATAGCCTGGTTGGCAGTAACGGTCTTGGCGCCGCCTTCAGCGGTTTCACCATTTTCACCGACCAGTGCTTCGTCGGTTTCACTACCACCGGCAGCAGGATTGCCATCTACACCAGGAGTGGCGCCTTCTACAGTGTTTTCTCCGCCGGCAGTCCCAGGTGTGCCATCTTCGTTTCCAGTAGCAGTATCTTCAGCACCTTCGGCTCCGCCAACCTGTCTGGCGCCACCGTTGCCGATCTGATATTCACCGGGTGCGAAAAATTTACCACCGTTACCGGCCATATTGGTGTTGGCAGATGATATGGTCTGAAAATTACCATCTGCATCTTTTACCTTGGTGTCCCAGGTAATGTTGGGGTCGCCTTCAAAAGCTGCGCCTTCTGCTACTTCGCCGGCATCTTCCTTGTAAAGGATCGAGTGTTCATGCTGTTCGTAGAAAACGTCTTCAACAGCGTTTACGAGACCTCTGTCGGGGTCGCCACCACGGAAATTTGCTGGCATTACGAACTTGCCTGGTTTCATTTCAAGCGTCATATCGACGCTGCCGGGAATTTCAACGGGCTCATCTGCTGCTGTATCCACAGCGGCATCAGTTGCGGTATCAACCGCCGCATCGTCGGTTGCTGCCGCATCCTGAGCTGAAATCACCAATGCAAAAGAAAAGAAGACCGCGAAAATGAACAGAATTCCACCAAATTTTTTCATAGTTCCCTCCAGATTTTAATTCCTCTTGATCACTGACGGGCGATGCCACACACTGGCGTTTGCGTCCTTCAATGAAAAATACGTTGTAATACAGCCAAACGTTACAATATTTTTTTTTTATGATCTGCAACATTAACAATAAACCGACTGGACATTGATAAAGAACAGGATGAGAGTCTTTTTCAAACTCTGTACACAACCAGAACCATCAGCCCACATTAAAATTATTATATGGCTACTGGCAAAAATAGTCCAACTTCTTTTTATGTACGGCATCGAGTCTATGCCAAAGAACGAATGCAAAGCTTGACTTGGCTTATATGATAAAGTATTATTCGGCAGCATTAACCTTTTAAGGAGTCACATGAAAGCGTTAAGAAAAGCTGTAATCTCTGGCACTGGAATCAGCCTCCCCGACAAGGTTCTGACCAATCAGGATCTTGAAAAAATCGTAGATACGACGGATGAATGGATCGTCAGCCGCACTGGAATCAGAGAAAGACGCCAGATTCCTGATGGACAGACGCTACTGGAACTTTCGATACCAGCCGCACGCCAGGCAATCGCCAATGCTGGCCTGACCCCAGAAGATATCGACCTGATCGTGTATGCGACCTTCACACCTGATTATCAGGTCCCGTCAACTGCCTGTCTGCTGCAGGATAAACTCGGTTGCAAAAAAGCTGGCGCCTTCGACCTGCAGGCGGCCTGCACCGGATTTGTTTATGCATCTTCGATCGCAGCTCAGTTTATAGCAACATCAGTTTATAACCATGTTCTAGTTATTGGTGGCGACATTACCACCCGCATCCTTGATTTTACCGACCGTAACACCTGTGTATTATTCGGAGACGGCGTTGGCGCAGTAGTATATTCGCCGGCCAATGGAGATCAGGGTGTATTTGACAACCTTCTCGGAGCTGTCGGCAGCGGCGGCGAGTATATAATGATCGAAGCCGGCGGTTCGGCCAGACGCCCGACTGAAGAAATGATCAGAAATAGAGAACATTTCCTCAAAATTAATGGCAAAGAAGTGTTCAAATTCTCAACCAAAATTGTTGGTGATATCATCGAAGAAGTCCTCAAGCGCAATAACCTTACGCTCGATGACGTAGCCCTGATAATCCCGCACCAGGCCAACATACGTATCCTTGAATCAGCCGCCAAAAGATTTGACTGCCCGATCGAAAAGTTCTACGTAAACATTGACCGCTACGGCAACACAGTTGCAGCTTCAATTCCGCTTGCTCTGCACGATGCGCTGGTCGAAGGCCGCATCAAGGAAAATGACATAATAATGCTCGTTGGCTTCGGCGGCGGTCTCACCTACGGCGCCATGCCAATCAGATGGGGCAGTTACACTACTCCCCAACAATAACCTGATTCTTACACCCTTCAATAAAGCGGGCTGTTCAGCCCGCTTTATTGCCTGAGCGAATGCCCTCATCCTCAGCAATCTACCGGGAATAGCATAGAATGAGCAGACCAACCGACAAAATTGGCCGGGCAGAATTTTTCAAAAGCTATCTTTTTGAACTGCTTGACGGCGCCAGTTCGGCTTTTCCAGATGAGTTGTCGGAATTTGCCAGCAGTTTTCCCGAGCTGATCCGGCCGCCCGGCGCCGGCAAAGAGCGGGAATTTCTCGAGAAATGCCGGCGCTGCGGCTCCTGCATCAAGGCCTGCCCGTTTTACGCACTGCGTCCAGTGACGCAAAGCAACTCCTTTGACCTTGGCACCCCGGCCTTGCGAGTGGGAGAAGCTTACTGCCGATTCTGCAACGATTTTCCCTGCGTAAACGCCTGCCCAAGCGGCGCACTTGCACAGACTCACCTGGCGAGTCTACAAAAGATCGCCACCGCCAGGGTCATTGCCGCGAACTGTCTGCGCAGCAATGGCGAAGAATGCGAAACTTGCCGTGAGAAGTGTGATGGCACAGTGTCGGCAATCACCTGCCCGGAACCGGGCAAGCCACCGCTTATTGACGCCGCAAAGTGTACCGGCTGTGCAGCCTGCGCGGCATTTTGTCCGGCTTACCCTGATAACGCGATAAAACTGCTCAGGATATAAGCTGCTTGTGCTGCTGCCCGAGCTCGACGTAGCGACTGGCCGACAAGAGAATCTTTTCGCGCCAACCCTCAGCAACCGGCCCTTTGACCTTGGCCGGCAGTCCGGCAACCAGCGACCCGGCCGGAATTTTTTCATTTTCCCGCACCACGCTGCCGGCGGCAATTACGCAGCCCTCACCGATTTCGGCACCGGAAAGCACTATGGCGCCCATGCCAATCAGGCAATTGTCGCCAATGCGACAGGCATGCAACAGCGCTTTGTGCCCGACCGTAACATTTCTGCCGATCAACACAGCGCCAGTATCCGGGTCCGGACCAGCTGTATCGACATGAATCACGCTACCATCCTGAATATTAGTGTCAGAACCGATTTCGATACGGTTAATATCAGCACGTATGACCGTGCCATACCAGATGTTTACATTTTCACCCAGCCTGACATTTCCTATCATCTCGACTCCATCTGCGATAAAGCATGAGTCGGGAAACACCGGCGTCATTTTGCCAAATTTTCGTATCATCGAAATTCTCCTGCAAATAATGTCATGGCATTAGAACCCGAGATGCAATCTTTTTCAAGTCTTTGCTGCAATTTCAGACGTAACTGGCAGAACAGCCAGTCTTTAAAAAAAGTTGAAAATGTGCTATGATGCATTCGTTGTAATGTTCTGCGCAGTTTATGCCGATAGTTTTTCTATATGCAAAGTGAAAAATTCTGGGCAAAAAACCACGCACAAAAGCTGTTTGAACAGGCATTGCAACTCGAACTGGAAGGCAAAACCAGCGAAGCGATCGTTGCATACCAGAACTCTCTGGCGCGCTGGCCTAACAACAGTCAGGCTCAGTATAACCTTGGAGTTGCCTTGGCCACCAGCGGTCTGATCGATCAGGCAGTGCGCGCCTGGACGCGTGCCATATGGCTTGATCCCGCTCTTAAATACGAGCTGGTCAGAGCGTTTGACCTCGACGATGATGCCCGCGAAGAACTTCTTGGATGCCTTACTTACGACAATATGGCCAAGGCGGCCTGAAAGAGGAGTTATTCTTATGTCATACTGCTGGGAAGTCTACAACAATTCAAAGTGTGAAACCTGCAAGCATTTTATTGCTTTTCAGAATGGCACTCTCAACATTGAAAAAGTAAAAGACGTCGTAGTCGTCGAAGAAGATAACTGAGCAACTCGCCCAGCAAACTCCGGTCTGCCTGCTAACGCATAACGCTTAATCTGGGCAGCATTTAAAACACACCCGCCGCAAGGCAGAATAGTGCGGTTTTGTGCTGTACGAAAACGACAAACTTAATGTCGGCTGATTACACGCAGCAGAGGGTGATCTCTCAGAGAAACAGTTCGCTCAGTTGTTTTTGCGGCGTAGCAGCCAGGGTCTGAAAAGCCTGTCATACAGAGGAAACTTGGAAAAGTAACTTTTATCAAGTTTTTCACCGGCGGGAGGTTCCCAGGGGTTTACTTCCCGGGGCGGGGCCGATAACATTAAAACGGTTTTGCGGTCAGCAACCAGAAGCCGCGCCTGATCGTTAAAGGCGCTTTCCATGCCGACGAGCTTGTTTTCCATCTGTTCCATGCGCCGCGCCATATTTTTCAGCAAAGCCTGGTTTGCCGCAAGAATCTGGCCGATGTCGATCGACACATCGCAGGTGGGCAGATGAGCGGCCTGCAACTGACTGTTTACAGATTCAACGTTTTTTACTTCATCACTCATGTTCAGGCTCCTGAATTTTCTTTTTCAATCACTAATCGACAATAAACACAAATAATTTTAGTCTTCACGTTGTTTGTCTCTATTCCACTATGTTATATTCTCTTCATGGATGGAATAAAATTACCTATATTTCTTCTCGTTGTCGTTTTGTTACTCGGGGTCTACCTTTTCAACCCTTTTGCAGTGCCAGATCCTGCTAGCAGACCTCAAACTACACCTGGCAAAACCGCCGAACCGGTTAAAACCGCAGAAGAAACAGTCGAATCAGCCAGGGCTGCTTTCGAAAAAACTGATTACAACAAAGTAATCGCGCTGCTGGAGCCACACAAAGGCAGTGCAGAGTTTGACATTCAGCGCATGCTTGGCTATTCCTACGCCGGAATCAAGAGTTTCGACCCGGCCATTGTCGCTTTTGAGAAAGCTCTTGAGCAAAGAAAAGTTCCGGAAATCGGCTACTCGCTTGCCTATCTCTACGAGATCACCGGACGGGTCATGGTAGCAAGAATGCTGTATGAAGACCTGCGTGCAGCAAAGCTGCCGCCAAAAATGGAACGTGCCGTATACGAGGGTCTTGCCCGCACATCTGCGTTTGAAAACGATGCAAAACTAACCCTCAAATACAACTCAGAACTTATAAAAAAATACCCGGATTCGCCGGAAGGCTACGTAGCGCTTATCAAGTTGTTCAGGCATCTTGGCCATACCCGCGACCTTCCCACACTGGTCAAGGCTGGCGATATGCATCAACTCGAAAATTTCGACTACAATTTCTGGCTGGGCACAATCTATTTTGATACCGGCAACTTTGACGAAGCGCTAAAGCGTTTTCAACGCTGTATAAAGCTTACCCCGGACAATTCGACGCCTTATTACTACAGTTATCGCATTCTCAAGCGGCAGAAAAATATCGAGCAGGCGCTGCAGGAACTCGAAAAGTATCATCGACTCAACCCTCTGCTGCCACATATTTTCTTTGAAGCTGCCATTGACGCCAAAAACGAAAACAAGCTTCCCCTCGCCTATAAGTTTCTGCGCTCGGCCCTGACCATGGACAGAATTCTTCTCGGACGAGATGACAAAGGCGCCATGACAGCCATTGAGCGCATGGTAAAAGCCAAAGGAACAGAGCTTGAGAAGAAATTTCTAACCGCCTTTATCAATTACATAAATGGCGACTACAAAATCGCTCGCGAACAGGTTATTCACCTCACCAGCTCGCTGAAAGGCACCGAATTCGAAGATGACGCGCGCCGCATACTGCGCGAGTGTGATCTGCTGGAGATGCAGGACGAGAGCTACAACGAACACCTGCGCGAACTGCGACGCCAGAAGGAACTCGAGAACGCGGCCCGTCTGCAGGAAATGACCGTCACCACTGACATCGACGATGAAACCGAAGATGACCTGATCAAGCGCAAGGCGATGATGAACCCCAACGATCTGCGCCTGCAATACACGGCCGGCCTAAAGCTTGCCAGAATGGGTAATATAGCTGACGCCAAGCGCTTTCTCGACAGCGCAATACGCCTGAACCCGAACATACTCGAACCGAACTATTCAATGGCAAAGATTCTGATACACGAAGAAAATCTCGCAGAAGCCCGCAGTTACATTGATCGCGCGCTCAAGATCAACCCCAATAACAGTCAGACGCTTTCGATCTCGGCCGATCTTTATCTGCGCAACCAGGATTTTTCACGCGCGAAAAGTCATGCCGAAGGCGCCCTCAAGGCCAACCCGAACAATGGGGAAGCAAGACTGGTTCTGGCACAGCTTTGCACCAAAAACGGTGATACCCGCGGTGCCATTCAGCAGATCAATCAGGGTCTCGAAGTGGAAAGAGATCCGGAACGCCGCCAGCAGCTGGTCAGGCTCAAAGAAAGCCTGAAAGAGTAAAGGCCAGATTCACTTCTGCAATTTGACTTTATCCCAGTAGCGGTCAAGCTCTTCAAGAGTTTTGCCGGCGAAACCGCCATCAGCCTCAACCAAGGGCTCGATCTGCGCGAAACGCTCGACAAACTTGGCTGTTGATTTTCTCAGGCTCTTTTCGGCGCTGATATTTGACAGCCGCGAAACGTTCAGCACTGAAAACAAAAGATCACCGATCTCTTCTTCGAGCTCTTCGGGATTACCCCCGTCAATTGCCTTTTCGATCTCGGCCGCCTCTTCGTGTATCTTTGCCAGCGCGGTTCGAGCGCTCGCAAAGTCGAAACCGATGCTGGCCGCCTCAGATTGCACCTTTTCTGCTCCCGACAGCGCCGAAGGAAACTCCATAGCCGCGCGCATGCGATTGCTGATCAGGCTGCGGTCATGCTTTTCCTTTTTCTTGATCTCGCCCCACATTTCTATGACTTTTTCGGGATCAATCGCGTTTTCGTGGCTTCCGAAAACATGGGGGTGCCGGTTGATCAGCTTGCTGCAGATGCCGCGAGCGACGTCTGCCATATCAAATTTGCCTTCTTCGGCGGCAATCTGTGTCTGAAAAACGATCATCATCAGCAGGTCGCCAAGTTCTTCGCAGATGTGCAATGAGTCGCCGCTTTTTATCGCTTCGACAACCTCATCAGCCTCTTCAATCACGTTATCGGCAAGGCTCTCCATGGTCTGCTTCCGGTCCCATGAGCAGCCTTGCTGGCTTCGCAACCTGCGCATGATTTCGACAAGCTGAATGTATTCTTCACTGATCTGTTGATTATTGTGTTTCATAATGCTTTAACCTCATCGCGCCATACTGTTAATAAGCTCTATCAATTCAGAACTATCTTTTACCACAAAATTACTGGTTTTGATATACAACTGGCGGCGGTTCTCCCAGAGCTGCCTGACGCCGGCGTCATCAAGACCGCTCAGCAAGGGCCTGCTCGAACGCTCGCCACGCAATCGCCGCATAATCTCGGCAAAATCTGTGTCAAGAAAGATAACACAGGCCTGTCTGAGCAGACGCTGGTTTTCGCTCGACAAAACGACGCCACCGCCGGCAGCAATTATTTTAGCCTGCCCATCTTCCTGCATCGCTGCTGCAAGCTCGCGACTTTCGAGCTGTCGGAAAATTGCCTCGCCGTCTTCAGCAAAAATCTGCGCAACAGATTTCCCGCTTATCTCTTCGATTGAGCGATCGAGATCAA
>MFYY01000231.1:11650-13362 GCA_001787855.1 Candidatus Riflebacteria bacterium GWC2_50_8
GCGGTAAAAACCGCCGCCTGTCCTTAACGATTGACTATGTTTCAGCGAACCGGCACAACACCTGACGGAAGGGTCGGCATCGGACTCGGTGCAAACTGGCCATTTACCGGGATTTCAGGGCGAACCGGCACGGCTCCCGAAGGATTCGGTATGTAGTTACCGGAATTATTGTTGTTTCCGTTTACGCCATATCCGGGATTATAACCATTGTAGCCGCCGTAGTTACCGGTATTGGGCAGGTTGCCACCACCGACTACGTTTCTGATAACCATGGTAAGCTGCTGCAGACGCTCAGCGGCTGCGCGGCGCTCATTCATCACCAGGTAGAATTTGATCTTGCTGATGCGTTTGTCAATTTCACCAAACAGAGTGTAATAAGCTGGATCCATTTCGGTCTTTTTGAGTGCTGACTGGGCATTGTTCAGATGACCAATTGCAGAAACGTTATCCATAACCGAATTATTCATTGAGGATCTGCACATCTGAAGATCAGACATGACCATCCACAACATGGCTATAACAGCTTTATCATTCTGATCAACCTGCATTCCACTCAAATCGTTACCGGCCATGACCGGAGCATTTGTCAATAAAAGAACGGTCAAAAGCGCAAATATGAACTTTTTCATCTGAACTCCTCCAGAGTTAAACTTACTTGTCAAATATAGCACATAGTTTATCAATCCGTAAGGGTACCAATTTATTTTTTGCTAAATTTTTAAATTGTTATCAATTTACTTTATTTTGTTCAAATTGCCAGTTAAACTGCAGAGGGTATCGCCCAACAATAGAAGCTTACGGAAAAGCCTTAAATACTGCCCTATGGAGACGACCTTGCCAGATTTTTCACTCAACCGCTCAGGAAAGATAAAAGCAAGAATATTTGCACTTATCCTGATGATGCTCAGCTGCAGCATGCTCATCTCGGCTTATCGCTCACTAAGTCGAGAATTCAGTGGCATCGTGGTAAAACGCACAACCACGGCAGGTATGGCTTCTAACCAGTATTATCTGCATCTCAAAACAGACGTCATCGACCTCAGCCAGGCCGAAGTAATCAACACTCTGACCGAAAAGGAACAACCCTCACAGCGCCATGGAGTCTCGGCCGTGGTATATGAACAGGCCCAGCTTTTCGAAAATGTTTCCAAACAAAGCTTTTCTTTCTTCATAACAGTGGGCGGCGAAAAATATTTCGATCTCGGTCTTCTCTGGATGTTGATGGGCCTGGCAGGCATAGCCATCTCTCTTACCATGCATTTTCAGACGCGCAACCCGAAGACAGGTGCCAGATATCAGTCGGAAGATATTGATATTCCCGGGCTTGAATAAAAAATTTCTCCAGAATGCTCATTTTTTGAACAACAAGTGAAGTTTTTGCACAGCACATGGTGTCCTAAGTGATCAATTTCAGGCAATTTCCGCGAACTCGCGTGCAAAGCACACTCTTCAAGAATCAACGCGCACGCCGCAAGACGCTCACTAGCAGCGCATCAAGCAACCTCGTCGTTATTCGCAGGAAAGATTCATAGGCGTTGGCACGAAAATTGCGTGCATAGAAAGTATGAGCTTTTTTTTAACAAAATGGTGAAAAATCATGCAGACGCAATCGCAAACAAAATATCAAGACTACGTAATGGTCAGGATCGACGAAAAGTCGAAACTTCAGGTCTGGGTTAAACTGCCGCCGACCGGCAAGTAACCCCGACTTT
>MFYY01000231.1:13374-15184 GCA_001787855.1 Candidatus Riflebacteria bacterium GWC2_50_8
CTATGTCAGCCGGCTTCTGCTTTTTAGAAATCAGATAACAGACTGTGGCGGTTGGCCCATTGGGTAGCAAGATACACCGCACTGATTAACAAAAAAGCCATCAAACCGGCCTGATACTGCCAGAAGTCTGGCAGAAACGATATACCAGTCATTCAATTCCCGAAGAAGATTAAGACAAGAAAAAAGGTCTGTTTCACAAGTTTATGAAACAGACCTTTCTGGTTTTAATGAATGTCAGTTACTGAGATACCTGAACGGATTGCGAACATTGCCGCCGCGGCGAACTTCAAAATGCAGGTGAGAACCGGTTGCAATGCCTGTGCTGCCAACATAAGCGATTCTCTGGCCACCGTTTACCGTCTGACCAACTTTGACCGCAACTTTTGAGCAGTGCCCATAAACGGTCTGCAGACCTTCGCCGTGATCGACAACAACCATGAGTCCATAACCACTTCGCCAGCCGGCAAAAGAAACCTTACCACTTCGGCTGCTGACAATTGGTGTGCCTTTGCGGGCAACTATGTCAACTCCTGAATGGAAACGGATCTTATGAGATGTCGGGTGACGGCGATTACCGAAGAGAGAACTGATCCGGCCCATGACCGGCATGAGCATATTGCGGGCGCCACCGCTATCGGAACCAGAAACGCTTAAGTTGTCGCGTCCGGCCGGAGAGTATGTTCCTTCATTGCGCTTTACAACTTTTACCGCGTAGGTCTTAACTGCACCCTTCTTTGAGACGTCTGGCCCAAGAGTGTCAAAGAAACTGCCAGAAGAGCTGGGCTGTTCGAGATTCGGGAGCGCTTCCATGTTGGCGAGAAGGCCAACTGATCTAACGCTTTTAAAAGGAACTGCAAATACCGTAGAACTTACGAAAACCGAAAGACAGAGCAACGCTATCAACGATTTTCGCTTATTTGATTCATTTACCATCAATTTTCTCTCTTTTTTATTTTGGATTGAAGAGTGCAATATTTATAACCGGATTATCAAACATTGTCAAGCCAGGCAAAAACCTGCTCCAGATCAGGGGTCCAAAGTGCACCATGAGAATTCTTACCAGGCATGCGCATCTTTCGCAATTTCAGCGCCATGATCTCACGACAATTTTTATACAGTCATTTTTGCGCCTCATTCGATCTGCTACTAATTTAGTATTGAACTATGAGCAGGTTTAGTTATATTATTAGTGACCCGACCGACCTTGATCGGAGTAACGCTATAAACTAGCAATTCATTGATGCAGGCAGGTAAACACAGATGTGGGATTATACAAAATCAGTAATGGACCACTTTTCAAACCCCAGAAACGTCGGCAAAATTGAAAATGCAAATGGTGTCGGCGAAGTAGGCTCTCTGGCCTGCGGCGACGCATTAAAGCTCTACCTCAAGATTGATCCCGCTACTGGAAAAATAGAAGAAGCGCGTTTTCAGACATTTGGCTGCGCCAGCGCCATCGCCAGCGCGTCAGCACTGACCGAGATGGTAAAAGGCTTATCTGTTGAAGAAGCCGCTAAAATAACTAATGACGATATCGCTCGCTTCCTTGGTGGTCTTCCAGAACAGAAAATGCACTGTTCGGTCATGGGCCGTGAAGCACTCGAAGCCGCAATAGCCAATTTTAAAGGTGAAAAGATCGAAGAACATCAGGATGCCCAGGTGATCTGCAAATGTTTCTGGGTAGACGAGCACAAAATTCGTGAAGTTATTAGCGAAAACAAGCTCAAAACCGTCGAAGAAGTAACCCACTACACCAAAGCGGGTGGCGGTTGCGGCGGCTGCGTTCCCGACATAAAGAGAATACTCGACG
>MFYY01000232.1:0-8973 GCA_001787855.1 Candidatus Riflebacteria bacterium GWC2_50_8
GATCCATGGGGTAATGATTACATAATAGACTCAGTTATTGGCGTCATTTACTCAATGGGTCCTAATGGCATAGATGACAGCACCGCAGATGGCACTTTGGTGGATAGACTGGCAAGCAATGATGACTTAATGGTAAGTTGGAAGCCAGATTTCTTTGTTAGCAGCGTCAGCCGTATTAATGATACCACATTGGAAATAAGTTTTTCTCGGAAAGTATCTTTACTAGGCAACACTGACGTTAGTGTAGGAGCTGTTGTTTCAACATCAGTTCAAAAAATATCCGATACACAGTTTCGGGCTAATTTTGGTGCTAACATTGCTACAACAGGCACAGCTGAAGTTCTAGATACGGTAACTGCCCAGGATACCAGAGAATTGAGTGTTTCTAAACGGCCGGATTCTACCGTTTTGAATGCAAATCAGATTAACTTTTAAAAGAGCCTCACCAAAGAGTGGTTTTACCCTTGTTGAGGTTGTGGTTGTTTCGGCGCTGATTTTACTGGCGTCGCTGGTGGCTTTTCATACCGCCGATATTGTTTCCCAACGTGAAAAAGAAGAGCGGTTGCGCTATGCTCTGCTTGAGATGCGTGCTGCGCTCGACAAGTTTTTTGAGGATTCGTATCAGAACCCGGTGATTCTTGTTGCCGATAAACCAAGGTTTCCCAAAAGCATCAATGAGCTGCTCACGACAAGGCGCCCAGTCCCGGGTGGAAGTTTTTACCTGCGCCGACTGCCGCTGAATCCTATGTTTGCTTCAACCAGATGGCAACTGATCGGCAACAACGGCACCAGTGAGGAACTGAAAGTAATTACCGACGACTCAATGAGCTTTACTGACGCAACCATGAATATTGTCGATGTGCGTTGCCCGGATACGGTAATCCCGCCAGATGGCCTTAATGGCATACCCTACAAAGACTGGTAATGCCAATTTCATTTATTTTGTTCGTAAACACCTAAGGCATTGTGTATTTTCGTCAGCAATTCCTGGTCAAAAGAGAAGAAACCGCGGATTACACTGATTGACGCGGATTTTTCGAGAGGTTTGAGCAGGCATCACCTGTGGATTCTGCGACTCCGCCTGACAGCTGCGCGCATAATGACAGAGAAGGGCGCATCGTCACCCTGCGTGTCGTAATCGTGCCCACAAGGACGTGGGAATTGGCTAAAAATACCTGACTGCATAGTTTATTCTTCGGGGAGTTTGATTGGTTTGGTCGGCGGGATGTATTGGTTGCTGGCGATGTAAATGCCGCGCTTGCCGGCTTCGTCGAGAATTTTGCGGGCAAGAATACTGTCTTCGCTTTTCAGAAGTTCACTGACGGCAGCGATATCGTCTTTGCGGCCCGAAAAAAGCATCTGCTTGAGAGTTTCAAGTTCGGCGGTATTGCCTGATTTCCATCTGATATAATGCGCCATGGCGATTTCGTGACTGTTGCCGCTCAATTGCGCTTTTTCAAGCATGCGTTCGATATTGCTGCTGAAAAAGCTGAGCTTGCGCAGAACAACACGCAGTGCGGCCAGGCGGATTTCGCTTTCATCTCGATCAACTGCCGCGATGATCCATGGCAGAGCGGGTTCCCAGTTGTCAAAATGCTCGACGGCAACGATCAGTCGAGCGAGAATCGAAGCAGCAATTCTGCCGGGTTTGCCTGACTTGTCGGCTTGTTCCAGCAGCGTGTCGATGTCTTCGCCTGTGAGCTGCCTGAGCAGGCTGGTGGCGAGATGCTGGTCGGTCGTTGTCAGATAGCCTTGAACGACCGCTTCCACTCCGAGCGGGTCGTGGATTCTGCATAGCGATCGGGCAGCGTTGCTGACTACCCGTGAGTCCTTGTCTTTCAGCGCTTCGATCAAAAATACCAGGCGCATCGCCAGTGGGAGTTCGCCTGTTATAAATGCGGTGGCGGCTCTGACGGAGGCGTTTTCTGACTGCAGCCTTTTATAAATAAGCTTTTCGAGGTCGTCTTCGGGAATAAATTGTGCCATAGCCCGGAGTGCCTCATTTTGAACGCGCAGCGCCTTATCATGCAACATGGGTTCGAGAAGTTCCTGTATTTGTGCGGGGCTGCAGATTGCAGCTGCTCTGACCGCGTTTGCCCGCACTCTAATGTCCCGGTGATTAAGGCATGGAACAAGATGCCTGACGTCGAGATGTAATACTGCAGCAGCATTGGCGGCTGATGCCAGAACAAAGACATCACTTTCAACCGACAGAAGCTTACTGAGGGCATCTGCGCACGCATCACGCATTTTTTCGTTTATTGTCTGAACGGCAAGTCGTCGCACTTTTGAGTCGGGGTTTGCGAGCAATTCTGCAATTAGAGGTGCGCAGGTGGTGGGGTGGTATCTGCCGGCGAGCTTTAACGCTGGTTCAATCAGGTTCGCGTCGCCATATTTTATGGTTTCAAGAAGGACTTCTGGCTGACTGCTGTGCTCCTTCTCCCAGACCTTCAGCGCGTGTTGAACCAGCGCCGGCTTCTGCGAGCGAATCAATTTAAGGATTTCCAGAACTTCCATCTGTTGCTACCTTTGCGAAATCAGGCGGGCCATACCGAAGATCGGCAGATAAAGCGAAACGACGATGCCGCCGATAATGACGCCGAGAAACACTATTAACACCGGTTCTATAAGTGAAGCGAGAGTTTCAACCTTATTGTTGAATTCTTCTTCATAAAAATCGGCGACATGATCGAGCATTTCAGGCAGATTGCCACTGCGTTCGCCTACTGAAACCATGCGATTAAGCAGTTCTGGCAGCCACGGCATCTGACTGTCGAAACTTTCGGCTATCGGCCGACCGGTTCTGATCAGCTCGTTTGCCGCAAAAATTGCGCTTTTGATCGGAATGCGGTCAATAGACTGACTGATAAGATCAAGGGAACTGGTTATCGTTATGCCGCTGTGAACCAGCATGGAAAAGCTCTTTGAGAATCCGGCAATTTCATAAGTGTGAAACATCTGGCCAAAAAGAGGCAAGCTCAATACAAGCTTGTCGTAAAGGCGTTTGCCAACAACAGTTCGTTTGCCTGCATAAATCATTGCGACAAATAGAATGACAAAGCCCGCAAAGACTGGAAAATAGTTGATCAACAGGTCGCTGCATTTGAGAGTAAACTTGGTAATCGCCGGCAAGTCGCCGCCAAAGCGCGAATAGATATCTTTAAATCTCGGAACAATCTTGACCAGAATCGCTACTACGACGACAAAGGACAGAACCATAACCAGAACTGGGTAGGTAAGGGCTTTAATGATCATGCCGCGCAACTGAATGCGCTTGCGCAAAATGCCGGTTAAACGTTCGAGCACCTGTGGCAACTTGCCCGACTCTTCGCCCACTTCGACCAGCTGAAGATAAGACTTGTCGAATATCAGCGGGTATTTGCCAAAAGACGCTCTAATACCGGTTCCATCATTGACGTCGGCGACTATGCCCTGCAAAGCTGAGCGCAAATACCGATTATCAATGCGACTGCCGAGTAGCTCAAGAGTTTCGAGTATTGGAATGCCAGCGCGAGTGAGGGTGGCAAAAAGTCTGGTAAAGTGGTACAACTCTGAATCTGGTATTCTGCCAAAGCTGATATTGCCTTTTTCATCATCCGTTACGGCCTCGACAGCGTTATAGCCCCTGATTCCCGCGAGGTCCATCGCTTCTCGCCCGGTTTCGGCCTTGATTCTTACCGAATCGAAAGAGCCATCCGCGTTCTGAACTTTCACTTTGAAGTTTTTCATGCCAGTTTCACACCTTTATTTTGTCGGGAAAATCCGTTCTGTTTCTGTGCCGATTTCGCGTGTTTGAACTTCAAATGATGGCTGTTGATCATCTTGCCCCCGCAGGATTGCGATGGCCTTTCCGACGCCATCCATGGCAGGCTTTTTCAACTGCAGATCATGAGTTGAGCCGCCACTGTCAAATACCAGATAGCTCGACGTAGCGGTCTTTTGAACGATTATGTTTTCTGGCCGGGTTTCTTCACCCTCATTTACCAGGTAGACCTTGCTGTTCTCTCTTATCATAAGCTTGTTTTGCCCTTTGATTCTGAAAACACCGAGAATTTCAACTTCCCTGCTGATCGCAGCGCTTGCAATAACAGGTTCAGGCTCTATGACAGCTGTTTCTGTTGCAACTGTTACGGGCTGTTTCCAGCGAAACCGGTCGTAACTGGATAGCAACAGATCTATGTTCAGATCGGGTTGCGTATAAGGCTTTTCGATAATCTGCAGCTTCTGGCGAAGCTCCTCAAGCCGTTGGTTTATTGCTAACATCTGCAGTTCGCTGCCCGGCACCAGGAAGTTGGTGTCTTTTACCTCTGGAGAGCTGACTGGTAAGTCTGTCGTAATATTTTCAGTATTTGTAGCTGGTTTGGGTAAAGATGCCGTTGCTCGTGCCGGCGAAGTTGTGGCAGGTGATACTAGTGTTGTTGGTGCCAGCGGCAATGCCGATGAAGACTGCGAGGAGGTTCGCCTGTAACGGACAATAAGGTTCATTCCGATCAGCAGCGCAAATATTACGGCACCGACCAGTACTCTTCTATTGTTGTTTTCCTTATTGGACACCAGATTTGAACCTCACCCGGCATTGCAGTCGAAGACGTGTGCGATGTTGATCGTCGTCCAGGTTAACAAACTCGATCTGTGTGATTTGAATTCCGGCCGCGTGTGTCTCAAGAGAATGCAACATTCGGCGCATGCCCGCGTAGTCGCACTGTATATGAGCCTCAAACGGCAGATCGATAAACTGTTCAATTGTCTCGCGAGTTTGATAACCAAGATTTATCACATTAACTCCGGCCTCGGTGAAAAGGCCGGGCAGGTCGTCGATAAACTTGCTGATTTTATGAGCTTCAAGGCGGGTAAATGTGGCGCGGTCAACGGCGCGCTGCCGTTCAGCAATTTCTGCGGAAATACTGGCAGTCTGCGCTTTGATGCTGTTAAGAAAGCTGTTCATGCGTGTTTCGAGGTTTCTGCTGTCGTTGAGCCTGGCAGAAAGTTCGATTAGTCGTGAACTTTCCTGCCAGACAGCAGGCAGCAGATATATGCCCGCTACAACAAGCATCAGTATGCCGAGCCAGGCCAGCACGAACAGGATAGTATTCTTATGGCGTGGTTGCATAGGCCTCATTAAATCTAAATTCAAGATCGACGCTCAAGCCCTTTGTTACTGTGTTTTTCATTTCGCTGCGCGGGGTAAAGCTTAACGATTCTATAGCCTGCAACGCTGCCAGTCTGGCATAAATGTCGTTGGCCGCTTCTGTCCCCGAGAGCGCCACTCTGATCCTGAAGTGCCGGTCAGCAGCAGAAAACATCATTTTGCCGGTCTGGGGGTTTTCGATGAGCTGAATCGCCGAATCTTCTGGTAAAACTGCGTCAAGAGTATTGAACAGTTTTGTCCAGACACTTGTTAATTCTCCCATTTCCAGGTTGTGACGTGTGGTCTTTACCGCGATATCGTCGACAGATGAAGGGTCTGGCATTAACTGCAGGGCGCGCTTGATAAAGCTGATCGCTTCATTCTCTACACGGGTACTGGCATCCTGGTAAGCTTTTTCGAGATTTGAAGAATACTTGTGCAGGGAAACTGTCGAGATAACAAAGACGATTGCTGTAGTCAGAAACAACAGCAGTGAAACCTTTGGCATTCTAATTTTACGCCTGTCGGCCGGGAGAAATTCGAATGAATTGGTCATGCTGCCAGCATCCTGTCAAAACGATTTCTTCGAGCGGGTTGCAAGATTATATTTCCCAGGGCGGGCGCCAGCGTTTCGAGCTTTTCGTGAACCGGCAGGCCGGGAAGTTCTGTGAGCTGCTTAAGTTCCCTGCTGATAGTGCTGGTTGGAATGCCGAGGTTGAAGGTTATCAAGCGATCAAGGTTTATGATCAGGGCTCCGCCGCCTGAGATGACGATTCTTGAATAGCCGCTTTCTTCATGATGTTCAGAACTGAAGAGAAGAAGCTGCCCATATATTTTTTGCAAAAAATCTGCCAGCAGTGGCTCTACTACGCCGAATGCCGCGATCTCGACTTGTGCTTCTGATGCTCCGGGGTCATCAAGGAGCAGGGGTTCGTGGAAAACCGTTTGAACCGCTGCGTTATGGTCGCAGTTCAGCTCCTGTGCAACCGCCTGAATAAAGTTTTGCACGCCAAAGTCGAGCAGATTAATGGCTCGCAGACCACTTTTTTCATAAACTCCCATCGTGGTGCATTCATTGCCGATGTGTAAAAAGACCGATGGATGATCGCTTATGTTCTGGTGCAGGCTCAGCAACCTGAACAGACCGGTAAACGACGGTTGAATTGAAACAGGAATAAGATGAGCCTTATCGCAGGCTCTCTGTACATCTTCGAGAACGCTCAGCGGGAGTGCGCAATATTGAACGTTCAGCTGGCTCCCTCTGTTTCTTCCGGTCTCGTGTTTGATAACATAAGCGTTACAGGGCAGGGGAGCGGTTTTTTGAATGTCGCGTTCGAGGAGCGGGATTAGACTGGCTTTGGCTGCGGCGGCAGGTATGTTTATCGAACCAAAGTGAAATGCCTGATCTGGCAGAACAACATTGGCATATTTCTCAACACCATGTTTTATCTCGATAAGAGGCTGGAGTGACTCTGCGACCTTATTACTGTCGAAAAGATAGCTGCTCTGAAAATTTGTGAACCTTACGGCGTCTGTCTGGCAGCTGCGAAATATCTGCAAGGCTGGTGTCAGCTGGTTTTTTTCGCCATAGACCCAGCGCAGGTAACTGCTGCCAATCTCCAGCGTGCCAGCTCTACCGGCACTCAGAAGCCATTCAGTTATGTTGTCGATTACAGACACGGACCACAGACCCTTTCGAGCTCAGCAAAATCGCTTTCACCGGCTGCAACTTTTATCAGTGCCGATTCAAGGAGAGTTCTCAGGCGGCTCTCACGAATATAATGCATGCTTTCGGTAAGCCCTCTTTGCGCAACCATGTCGCGAATGGCATCGCTTATCTGCAGAAATTCAAAGATGCCGGTGCGCCCCCGGTAGCCCATGTTCATGCATGCCGGGCAACCCTTAGGCTCGTAGACTTTGTCTGCGCGAAGTTCTTTGAGCAGTGAAGCTTCCTTATCATTTGCCTGACGCATGGTGCGGCATTCGGGGCAAAGTTTGCGCAACAGTCGTTGGGCAAAAACCAGCATCAATGAACTCATCATCAGATGAAAATCTATGCCGATATTTTCGAGCCGGCGAAGTGTTTCAACCGAAGAGTTCGCGTGAATGGTTGACAGCACCATATGGCCGGTTAGACTCGCTTGAATGGCAATTTGTGCGGTTTCTGCATCACGTATTTCACCAATAAGGATGATGTCAGGGTCGAGGCGAAGAATGGTTCTGAGCCCTCGTGCAAAGGTAAGGGAGCGCTCTGGTTCGTTGCGATTGACACGAACCTGGATCTGCTGAACTCCGTTGATACGGCGTTCAACCGGGTCTTCGATCGTGATAAATTTCATTTTCGGATCTGCAATGGCTTCAAGTACACCGTAAAGAGTCGTTGACTTACCGCTGCCGGTGGGGCCGGCAACCAGTATCATGCCGTGCGGGTACTTGGTGATGGTTGTTATCAGGCGCAGCTCATCGCCAAGCATGCCTATGTTGCCGAGTTCAAGTTTTACTGCTTCGGCGCCGGAGAGCAGGCGCAGGACGATGTTCTGCCCGTAAATTCCGGGCATGCAGGCAATACGAAACTCGACATCACGGTTCTCGCAGGTGACCTTGAAACTACCATCCTGGGGCATGACCTTTTCGGTAATATCCAGTTTCGCCATAATCAGCAGTCGCGAGATAAAGGATGAAGCCGTTTGAACATCGAGTTCGACGCGGTCAGTGAGGACGCCGTCGATTCTGAACCTGATGCGGGCGCCATTCTGTGTGGATTCGGCGTGAATGTCGCTCGCATTCTGGTTTACCGCGAGCAGAAGAATCTTGTTAACAAGTTCGACAACAGAAGGTGTTTCAAGTGATGTACTGATGTCACTGATGCGTTCTTCATTACGCCTGATTCCGCTATCGCTGGTTTTTAGTGTCGAAGCCAGTGAGCTTATTCCTGAATAAAGATCATTTTGAGGAAGTTCTATGGCTGGTTGCGGCAAAAAAGTTTCTATTCTTGCGGGCAGGGTGACGACAAAATTTGTGCTGAAACCAAGTGCCGCCAGAAGCGGCTTAAGATTGTTTATGCGTGCAGGATGGGAAGTTGCGACTATAAGTTCTTTGTCGCTTCTGCTGAGAATCAATATTTTCTCGCGGACGCATATCGCTGAAAGTCGGTCTGGCAGGTCAGAATAGGCAATCGGATCGGTGGCGGCATCGAATTCTATTCCGTATGATTCGGCAATTGCCGGAAAGATCGTTTCGTCGGGGAGCTTTGAGCTTGCTATCAGCATGTCTTCGAAAGAAATGCCAAGCTCGGCAGCCTGATTTCTGAGGCTGGAAACTGTCTGCTGGTCGAGCAGTTTTTTTTCTTCGATAATCAGTTCGAGTGGTCGCTTGAAAGCGCTTGCAGCAATTAATCTGGCCATAATGTTCCCATTATTCTATGAGGATCAGAGATATTACAGACAATACATCGGCAGTTCTCAGTAGATAAATTATCTATGGAAAATGGTGAAAAAAAACGCTGATCCTGCCGAGTAAGAAAGTGTGAAAATGTATGAATTCAGTAATAGAGCGCTGAACGGCAGATCGGCCTGGCGGCTGTTGATGCTGTTATTGATGATGTCTGCTGTTTTCGCGGCAGGCTTTGAGATTGTGCATGGTCAGAGTCAGGGCAGCAGGTTTTGCCGTATCGATTTCGTGCCGGGGCAATCAGATACTGTGCCATCAAATGGCCGGCTGTTGATGTCTTTCAGTGGCGCTGTCGAAGCAAAACTTATCAGAGAAGGATCGTTGCCACTCTTTTACATGGATGTTCTTGGTGCCACTGTTGATGTAAACCCGTTTTTGATGAATTTCCCGCAGGG
>MFYY01000232.1:8998-11631 GCA_001787855.1 Candidatus Riflebacteria bacterium GWC2_50_8
CAGTTATCAGCTGAGCCTCCGGTTCTGCGGGCAACATTTTTCATGCGCAGGAGTTATATACCGGAGGCCACGCAGACTCGCGATGGCATTGAAATCACTTTCAGGGCAGGCGATCTCGCTAAACCGGAAGTTCGATCATCGTATTCTCTGATTGCGCCGCCACAGAATGCCACAACCAGGCCGACAGCCAACCAGGAAGCCAAACTATCGCTGCCGCATCTGAAACAGGGTGGTCTGCTTGAGTCAGACAGGCTGGTCAGTGATGAGGCAGGGCGAGAATCCGTGTTGTTGTCTGAAAGCGGCGAAAATCTGCAGGTAAACGTTGTGGATGCCGAAGCAGCAAGTCTGCTTACTGAACTGGCTAGACAGTTGCATAAGACCATTCATTTTCGCGATATGTTTGATTCAAGAGTAACCCTGAATATGGCAGCAACTGACCCAATGCAGGCCATGCAGCAGGTTGCAGCTTTGGTTGGTGGTCAGGTTTCGGTCGAAGATGGAGAAATATGGGTAAGTCGACGTCAGAACCCGATTCTACGTATATCTGACAATGATTCTGTGGAAGGCGCTGACCTGTCGACTCTGGCACTTGGCGACGTTCTGCGAGCACTCGGGCAGATCGGTGAGCTGAATATTGCGCTCGATGTTTCCCTTGACAGTATCAAGGATCGCCGGGTTGATATATATCTGCAGAAGACAAGCGTCAGACGGGCATTTGAGACACTTCTTAAAATGCATGAGCTGACACTTAAGTTGATTGATGACCGAACTCTGATGGTTATGACAGTTGAAAAGGCAAGAAGTCTTGAGGGAAAAGTCGTCAGAGTCGTTAAAATTGATGTTCCGTTCGCTAAGCTCAAAACTTTACTCGAGCAGTCTTTGTCTGCAGAAGTTGCCAGTCGTATCGGAATGCAGGAAGATCTTGGAAACTTTATTCTGACTGGCGACAAAGAAGCTGTTGATCTTGCCGTAAGTATGATCAAGGGCGCGGAGAACAAGCTTATCACCGCTGGAACAAGTCACATAAGAGAGTATTTTCAGCCGCTGAATACTAAGCCAGAAGACCTTATTGGCCTGGTAAAAGACTCTCTGAACGAATCAGATAATGTTCGGCTTTTTCACGACAAGCGAACTGACATGATTCTGGTCAGTGGCCCGCCGAACTCGGTTGAGAGGGCAATGAACATGGTGCGCCGACTCGATCTTGAGCCAACCAGGCAGGCGCTGATTCACATCAGGCTGATCGAGATCTCGCGAAGTGATCTTGATAGAATGGGAATCACCTTTCCGGAGCAGCTTGCCGCAGTAGATAACATTGGTAATCTGCAGGCCGCATCAGTGGTAATACCCGCAACGTTCAAGGGGTTCACTGAGAATTCGCGGGTCAAGACCCTGGCAAATCCGACAATACGCTGCATGGATAAAGAAGAAGCGAGCATAGATATATCTGAGCAGATACCGGTGAAAAATACCGTTACCGAGTATCTGCCAATAGCTTCAGCCTCTTTGGCAGCTCGCACCAGCGACAACTGGACAACTTCTGAAACAGGCATAAAGCTGAATATCAAACCGACAATTCATAAGGATAATGAAATAAGCATGCAGGTGGATGTTGACTTGGTCGAGTTGATCGACATGATAGAAGGGCATCCATGGACAGCTCGCCGCCTGGTTAAGACCATGATCAGGGTAAAAGACAAAGAGACTGTGGTTATTGGCGGTCTGATTCGCAAGAAAAATGGTAAAAGAAGGAATCCTGTGCCTCTGTTGAGCAAGATACCACTTCTGCGAAATCTGGTTAAAAGGCTCGAATATCGAGATGACAACAAAAAAGAGAGTGAAATGGTCATTCTGATTACTCCGGTGCTTGTCGGCTCTGGAGGCATGGATTCAGCTGTTATCGATAATGGCAGTACTGCAGCAGTATCTTCGGTGATGCCAGATGAGAGAAATTAATATAAAGGCGTTTTTCAGCCAGCATCGCAAATCCTGCGTCATGCTGGCGGTCTTCGTTTTAGCTCTGTTGTTCGGATTTTCTGGCGGGCGAAAAGAAGTTCAGGATAAGAATCGCGTGAGTTTTCGAGAACTTTATCAGGAGATGCGCAGGGTGCTGCGGATTCTCGAGCCGGTGCTTAAGCCGTCTGTCACAGCGGAGAATCAAAAGAGCGTAGATCCTGTAGTGCAGGGACTTGCCGGACTCATTGCCCGGGGAGTTGTCAGCACACTTCCTGATGGATCATGGAATGAAGACTCCATGGTGACACGCGGTGAGGCCTTGTTTTATTTTGGCCAGATGCTGCGGGTGCTTGAAAGCGATCTCGTTCAGCCACCGATGATTCTTGAAATTTCGCCAGATTTTGTTGATGTTTTCTCTGAGCACTGGTTACACGAATTTTTACCCAAACTTGCCGGAACAGGCGCTCTTTCGTCTTTTAAAGCTGGCCGACTGAATCCTGATGCCATCTTGCAGACTGGTGAACTGCGCAGTATCGGCAGCGCTCTGATCGATTACCTGGGCAGCAATCTTTTGATCTTGAAATATGATGGGACTGGCGCCAGATTATTCAGCAAGGGAGCGCTTCATTCGCTGAATGTCTCGGAGCGGAGCTACTCTTTTAATCGGCGGGACTGGT
>MFYY01000233.1:0-3275 GCA_001787855.1 Candidatus Riflebacteria bacterium GWC2_50_8
ATTCATAGCCTGAGCGGTAACCATCAGCTTCGACATCGATGCGCGCCGAATTTCCAGAGATGTAAACCCTGCCTCTGGCATGGGTCACGTCTTTAAAACTGCTGTTGCGAACCTGAACGTTGAAGGTATACTTGCCGGAACTCAGATAAAGACTTGCTTCGGCACTGCTGCTCAACGCGATGAAGACTGTTAAAAGGCAAAAGGCCATGATCTTGCACATTTTCATGCTGATACTCTCCTGATAATACTTCGATTTCCTGTATCTTACAGGCTAACATCAGAGCCGACCGTCGAGAAGGGTACAATTTAACAGCGCTCTGCCAGCCCAGCTGAGATTAACAGGTTACAAGTTTTATCTTCGGTCAGATATCACCGCAACCTGAGTTTTAGTTTTGCGGCATATCCTTCGGCAATGCAGAATTTAGGGTGTTGCTGACCGTGGAGCTTTGGCGTAAAATGAAAGTACAAAGCCAACAGTCAAAGAACTATTCAGGAGCCAGTTACACTTATGCATCTCAGCGAATCGATATCACAGATCAAGCAGGCTTTTAAAGCCAATATCAAGCCCGGCGCTATTTTATGGCTGTTGATGGTGGTATTTTTTGTCGCCTATGCAACTAATACGGCTTTCAGCACCGGCCTCGGTAAGGTTTCGGCGCTTAAAATTTCGGTTGGCTACCCTTTCTCTTTTGGCGTTTATGTGTTGTTCGCGGCACTTATGCCAGAAATTCTGAAAATCATTTTTTTTCAAAAGGGAAAAGCGACCGCGCAGAATCTGCGTAATCTTATCTTTGTCGGCCTGCTTTTTGGCGTAATGGGCATACTTACCGATATTTTCTACGGCTATCAGGCCCGCTGGTTTGGCGAAGAGACCGGCCTGCGAACACTGTTTCTGAAAGCTTTTGTCGATCAGGGCCTGTACAGCCCGGTTGCCAACTTTCTGCTGGTTTCGATTTTTTTTGTACGCGAAAATGGCTTCAGCTCAAAAGTTTTTAAGCGAATTCTAACAGCCCGTTTTGCGTTTGTTAAGGTTTTGCCAGTAGTTGTGGCCGGGTGGTGCGTCTGGATTCCCGGGGTAATGTTGGTTTATTCAATGCCAACCGCCCTGCAGCTGCCGGTTGCCTCGCTGATTCTCTGTTTCTGGGTTCTGATATTTTCTTTTGTCGCAGAGCAAAGACCTGCGCCAGCCCGCGAGCAATCTTGAGCGTGATTCAAATGGCGTAAAGCCCTGCTTTAATTATTGCGGCTTCTTAGCGGGTAAGCCATTTTTCAGCAGACCGTTAAGAGCCGCGCCCAGATCTCTCAGGGTAAATGGCTTGGCGATACTCATGGAAAACCCGTAATGCAATGGATTTGCCAATACCGGATCATCAGAATAACCACTCGCGACAATAACCGGTATTGCGCTGTCCTGCGCTCGAATCTGCACAATTGCCTCTTTGCCGCCCATTCCACCTGCGACTGTCAGATCGAGGATGATTAGATCATACTTTTCTTCCCTGGCTGCCGCAGCATCTATTTCAGCCAGGACTGCCGCGCCATCGTTTACGCAGAACGCCTGATATCCAAGTCTGGCCAGCATTGTAGATAAAGTATTTCTGATGAATTCCTCGTCATCCATAACCAATATGCGGCCAGAACCCTGCAGCAATTCACCTGCAAGAGGGCATTCGACTTCCGCGCTCCTTTTCGAGGCCGGCAGGTAAATGAAAAATGTCGTTCCTTTGCCAGGTTCAGAATCGACGTCGACAAAACCATCATGCTTATGAACTATAGAATAGACGGTAGAAAGGCCCAGACCATGCCCCCGCTGCTTAGTAGTAAAGAAGGGGTCAAAAATTTTCGCTATGAGCTCTTTTGGCATGCCGATTCCGTAATCGCGAACGGCAATCTTGAGATATCTCCCGGGGCTGATCAGACCGTTTGTTTCAGGCCCGATAACAACATTCTCGATATACAGATCAATAACCCCACCGCTCGGCATGGATTGCTGGGCATTAATTACAACATTTTCTATTGCCTGGGCCAGCTGGTTTTCGTCATATTCGCAGCTCCAGAGATTCTCTTTGAAGTTAAAGCGGCAGGAAACGCTTGAGCCGCTCAGGGCAAACAGAGCTGCATCTCGTACTGCTCTATCAAGAGCTCCAACTTTAAGAATCGGAGTGCCACCTTTAGAAAAGGTCAACAACTGCTGGGTAAGGTTTTTGGCGCGCGAAAGCACTTTCATGGAATCGCCAAGATATTCTCTGACTTTTACTGGAAGCTTACTGTCCAGCAAAGCCAGATCAATATAGCCAAAAATGCCGCCAAGCAGATTGTTGAAATCATGAGCGATTCCCCCGGCCAGTATGCCCAGAGAATCAAGTTTCTGCGCTTTATGCATGGCCTCAAGAATTTTCTGTTTTTCGGTGATATCCCTGAAAACCAGCACAACGCCATAGATGTTACCTGTTGCATCGACTATCGGAGCACCGCTGTCGGCGAGGATTATTTCGCGGTTATCACGCGAGATAAGCATGGTATGGTTTGCCAGTTCGACAATCAGGCCTGTCTTCAAAACCTTTTCAACAGGGTTCTCGCAAGGCATTCGCGTATATTCGTTTACAATGTAAAATACGTCAGTAAGTGGCTTACCAATGGCTTCTGCAGATGACCAGCCGGTCATCTGCTCGGCAACCGTATTGAGAAAAACAACGTTGCCCTGAGCATCAGTAGTGATAACGCCGTCACCGATACTGCGCAACGTTACGGCAAGGCGCTCACGCTCAATGTAAGTGTCGAAATGACTCTTTTTCAGTTCTTCTTCGTGCCGTTTTTTTTCAGTGATATCTCTAAACAGGGCGGTCATGTGGTTTGGAGAAGTCTGAAAAGCGCAGACCTCGAATGCTCCAGCAATGCCCTTATCGTCTGAATAAGAAATGCTTTCTGTGCTGTAAGGCTGCCCGGTTGTTGCTACCATGCGATAAGCTTCTGGAACATCGGTAGAGACAAGATCAGGGAAAGCCTGTTCAATGGTTTTGCCAACAAACTGGGAATTATCAACACCAAGGATTTTATCGGCTGATGAATTGGCACCGACAAATATGAGCTGACCGTCACCTGTCAGCTCATAGATATGCGCACCATAAGGCGCATTGTCGATCATTAAGCGAAAACGCTCTGCGCTTTTTGCCATTTCCAGCTCTGCGCGCTTGCGGTCATCGATGCTTCGCAATGTATGAAGAATACTTACCAGTTTCCCATTATCATCTACTATCGGGTCGAGCAGCACTTCA
>MFYY01000233.1:3285-5892 GCA_001787855.1 Candidatus Riflebacteria bacterium GWC2_50_8
CGTCGATCTGCATCTCAGAAGACTCGCGCTCGAGAGTTTTCATGATGCGTTCAAACGGGCAGTCCGGGTGCACACCATTCAGATTATGAAAAATTGCCCAGCATTTTTGCCCGCAAATTTCATCAGAACGCTTTCCAACAAGAATTTCTGTTGCTGTGTTACAGTTCAGAACTGTATGATTTGCATCAAGCAGACAGATAGCATCTCCCACAACGTCCAGCAGCGGGGTCCAAAGACTTAGAGTGTCCATACACCAACCTCTAGTTTATTTAGTCTTCAAGAATCACGTTCAAGAAATCTGACCTGTAATTGTCTTTTGTCAGTTTCTTTTCGCAAAGAATATCACACTCATGAAATTTATATCACAAACAGAATCTATTGCCCATTAGAATTGCTTACACTCATTATAGACGTGGTTGCCGATGGATAAAGCTGGCAGTGCACTTGTGTTTAAAAACTCTCTGAAAATATCATTTTCATACTCAAAACCTGGCCAGAATCTCAGGTGGCAAAACTGTGGTGTTGCATAATTGCCGGGTCAGATTTATGGTAAGAGGACAAGATGCAAGCCTTTTATTTTTTGGCAAGCTGGCGAATTCCACCGACAGGTGGTTCTCGACAGGCTCATTGTTAGAATTTAACAACGCCAATGCAGACAGGGGTGGGGGAATGAGAGCAGAAAGGTGTGACGGATGAAACGCAGTTGCCTCTGGGTGATGGCTTTAACATTGCTTCTGATTACCGGCATACCGACGGCTATTGTCACAATTGCTCTGATCATCAACTATTATGCAGCTAGCCCCATGCTTCTTCAGGGGTCGGGCATTGTCATGGCGGTAATTCTTTTTTTTACCACCCTGTGGTTTGTTATGGCATTTTCAGGCTATAGATTGGCTGAGATATGTCTGAAAACTACAGTCGGGGCGGCCGGAGTTCTGCTGGTTTCGGATTTTTTCTTTTCTCTTTTAGAGTTAAACCCTTTTGGGCAGGCACTGGATTTTATCTCGTGGCTGTTTTTCTGCTCGCTGATCTGGGTGGGGATGCTGAGATGGCTTGATATTGAAGAACTTCCGTATGTGAGGCCTGCTGGAACCTCTTATACTTCAAGTCTGCCGCAGAGTCTTCCTGGCATTAGATGGTTTGATTCCCTGATGATCAATTGCTGGTACATATTTGTTTTCATGGTCATCATGCCGTTGATTGGAGCAAGCCTGATGCCTGACCCGCGGCCAGACGGTTTTTTATCCAAGTTCATTCTTTGCTGGTCTGCTATTGCCTTTCTGGCATTGCGCTTTATCTACTGGAAAGAAAGCTTTGAGAGCAGAACCGCACAATTTCATAAGCATGTTTCACAGACAGGCGGTGAAGTTGAACATTACAGAACCTCGACATGGGCTGTTCCTGATGAGTGGGCTGAGCCTGGCGAGGCAATTGTCATCGGCATTCCGACAATTCCTGGCAAAATGGCCACTCTGGTTGGAATTGCGTGCTTTGTTGTTCTGGTGACCATGAATCGAGGCGGAATCCCAGTATGGCTGCGCAATGACCTGATAATCGGCCTTGTCGCTGCACTAGCAATACGAGTTTTTATGAAAAGCCAGTATCTGATCGATATTCCCGGTAAGACGATTCACCAGGAATTCACCAATCCCTTTTATTACCGTAAGCGTCATATCGAATTCACTGAAGTGGCAATGGTGACGACTGTCGGAAAGCTTTCTGAATGGCCGCTGCTTTGGCATAGCAGTCGGCTTGGCTATTCAGTGGTCATAATTCTGAACGACGGTACAGTGCTTCACCTGCCGCGAATTGAGGCGAAAAAAGGCAAATACTTTCTGATTCAGGAAGAAGCCGCCTTGCAGGCTCAGCAGCTTGCCCGCTTTCTCAATTGCAGGTTTGAGCCAGGCTTTTTTTGTAAGGGTCAGAGCTTTTACGCGTGGCGTGCTGATGTAAAGCAGACAATTGCTGATCATGCCGATTCATGGACTCTCGAACAGGTTTTGTGGGAGTCGAAATTATCGAATGTTTCTCTCGAAGCCTTTGGATCAGGGCAGGTCAAGGTTGATCTGCCGACGACCAGAGAAAAGCTGGTTCTCTGCATTCTCATTCTGTTTTTCATTCTCTCGACTCATTGGCTTATCAAAAGCGAAGGTTCGTTCATTGCGGCGAATCCGCGCCTGATTTACCTGTTGCTTCTCGACTCGACATCGGTTCTTCTTACTCTGTTTGCCGCGTGGTTATGGCTGATTGACGAGCACTATATTGTCGACCTTAACCTGCGCGTGGTGCTGTTCAGATCAAGACTTCTTTTCTGGCGCCGGCAGGAAACCATCTGTAATTTCGACGAAATCAGCGGGTTTGAGGTCTGGAAAAGACATTCCTGGTTTTTTCTCACAATTGCTGACAAGAATAACAAAACGTTTGTTCCATCTGAGCAGTATTTTGTCAGAATGAAAACCATGGATAACAGATATTACCAGATGTCAGACGCGGTAAGCATTTTTGATAGTATTCCCATCACCAGGGCAGCTGCGCTGAGCAAGCTTGTTTTTACCAGCTCCAGGCAACCCGCTAAGCCGCCAGTTCCTGAGACTACCCCGAGCAACC
>MFYY01000233.1:5935-9245 GCA_001787855.1 Candidatus Riflebacteria bacterium GWC2_50_8
TTCGCCTGTCGTCGAACCCCCTGAAGAAAGTAAGTCCCGCCGCAGATACCGCCGAAAACGGTGAGTTTGGCTCTCTCAGCTCTGCTTAACTGCCAGTGTTTTGCCGATTTTGCGATGCTGGTTGCCGCTGTGGTAGAATCTTAAATAAATCAATTCTGCGAGGGAGACTTTTATGCCAGCGACCGACGTTGTTCAGCAGATCGAAGGTCTTTACAAGATAATACCGCTCAAGATTTTTCGCCGTACCCCGGGAGTCAGCTTCGATTGCCTGAGTGTTAAAGAGCTGCCACGGATCGACGCGATCGACCGGGTCATACATGTTGGCGGCGCGGTTTCTCCCGGCCCGGTTGGCGAGGTCGAGCGCCCGTGGTATATGCATCCCAGTCAGGCTGATAACCTCATGGTGCTGTCTGGTGAAAGGCATGTCGAGATTTATACCAAGCAGCATGGCCGCGTAGTTAAAGTCGATGTAACCGCAGACAAGATAATCATCGATGGCGAACTCGCTTATGATGGGCCGGGTATGCTGGTCTGGCCCTGCAATGTTTTTCATCGCATTCGCAGCTGCCAGCAGAAAGGCTCGACATCAGTTAATTTCGCAGTACATTACGACGGCTTCAATATTCGCACTAATTTCAACGTGCACGATCTCAACACCGAGACCGGCGAATATAAAGTTATCAGAGAAGGTTATCTCGACCAGTCTGCCGGCTGATACCGCGTTTCAGACAATCTGTCGCCAGTTCGCGCATTGACGGATGTAGTTTTATTGGGTACAATCAACAAATGATCTTCAATTTTGACGCTTAAGGATGTAAAAAATGCATAAAGCTCCAGCCAGATCGGTTTCTATATTTGCTTTAATGCTGTTTCTGGTTGCTTCTGCGCTTAGTCCGGTTGCCGCCAAACCCTTTGCCGTTCATTACACCATTAAGGGCATTGTACAGATAACCGAAGGAATTCCATGCCTGTATACTGCTGATGGCCGGTTGTTTCATCTGCTTATGGATAAGGAAGAAGCCCGAAAATTCAACGGCAAAGCAGTCGGCGTCGAAGGTAAAGTCGCCAAGTCTGATGAAGTAGAAAACGTTAAGGTCAAAAAGATCGAGGTTCTCGAAGAAGACGACAGCATCCAGATCCCGGAAGTCGAACACGAAGCCTATCAGCGCCCGGCAAAGATGCTCGGTGAAGCCAACGGCAAAATGACTGTCGGCAACATCAGATGGGATATCTCACCAGATCCTGCCAGCGAAAAGAAGAAAGCTTTGCATTCCTGGGAAAACGCGACCATCAACCCGAACAAGGTATTGAAAGCATACTTTCTGGTAAAACCTTTTGCCCCAAAATTTCTTGCAGCACATACTCTGCTCGGCTTTTCCTTCGAACCGGGCGGCGTTGTGGCAAAGGATGGCAGAGAAACCGATAACATTTTCCTGACTATTGAAGCTTACAAGAAGATTGGGCAGACCTATGGCCTGATCAAGACCATGAAGAAGAATTTCGACATCGTCTGGATACTGACCACGCTTCACAATTATGCCGATCTCAACGTGAACTATAACAATGATACCGACAAGGAAATCATCATCTACCCGATCAACCTTACCCGCGAACAGACCCGTGCGCTGCTCGTCGAGACGATCAAGCAGTCCTGCGTTAACCGCCAGGGTGAGTATTATCACACTATCCGCAATAACTGCACCAATAATCTGATTATTCTGCTCAACCGTGTGCTGACAGCTGATAAACGTATCAAGCTCTGGAAGATTCCGAGCATGCTTTACAATCTCAAGGCTACCATGCCGGTTTCGGTGGTCAAGATGCTCAAAAAGAAGGGCCTGATCGGCGAAGCGGCGCTGACTATAACCAAGGAAAATTTTGTAACCAGTTTCGACCGCATTAAATAGGCTTAGGGAAAGGCGCGGCGGGGCTTGCAGCTTCGCCGCGTTTTTTATTGCCGATAATTGATGTTTGAAGCCGGTTGCCAACTGCGACGTTGCGGCCAGGGGGCTTCGAAATTAGCAACTTTTGCCGGGCGCTTTCTGGCATAGGCTAAAAACCTGTTGCACTTTTGCCAGTGTTATTTTAAAATACCCGCATTGTCATTGTAACAAGGAGTCATGCCATGAGTAACAATTCACGCCCGGATTCAGAATGCACCTCGAAAGGCCCCGCCTGCAAAAGCTGTTCAAGCGCGTCATGCAGCCAGAAAGCTGACGAAACGCCTCAGGAAAGCCTTAACTCAGTCAAGCATACGATTGTCGTAATGTCTGGCAAGGGTGGTGTCGGCAAAAGCACGGTTGCTGTGAATCTGGCGGTTTCGCTTGCGGCAGAGGGTCATCGCACTGGCCTGCTCGATATCGATATTCATGGACCAAGTGTGCCGACCATGCTCAAACTGCAGAAAGAGCGCACGCTTACTGAAGACGGCAAAATTCTGCCCCTTACCGTTGGCGATATGAAAGTCATGTCGATTGGCTTTCTGCTCGAAAATCATAATGACGCCATAATCTGGCGTGGCCCGCTTAAAGCCGGCGTTATTGGCCAGTTTTTAACCGACGTCAACTGGGGAGAACTCGATTATCTAATCGTCGATGCACCTCCAGGCACTGGTGATGAGCCGCTTTCCATCTTTCAGCAGCTTAAGGGCAGTAAGTCGGCGCTGATCGTAACCACCCCACAGGAAGTTGCTGCTGCCGACGTTCGCAAATCGATCAACTTCTGCCGCCAGCTTGGTGTTGAAATCGCCGGCATAGTCGAAAATATGAGCGGCTTTGTCTGCCCGTCATGTAACTGCCAGACTGCGATTTTCAGCAGTGGTGGCGGTGAAAAAACAGCTGCCGAATTCAATGTGCGCTTTCTCGGCAAGATTCCGATAGAGCCGGCAATCGGCACTGCATGCGATACTGGCATGCCATATGTATATGCATATTCACAGACTCAGACCGCAAAAATTATGCTTCAGATTGTAGCGCAGCTTGTTGAAATCTGTGAACCAGCCGGAAATATCGGCACAACCGCAGCATGAAGAATCCTGGGGAAACTATGAAGAAAATCGCTGTTTTTGCGTTTCAGGGCGAGCTGATGTGCTTTGCTCATGCCCTTTTAAACGTTATCGATCTCAAAAGCAAGGGCTACGAGGTCAAACTGATCATTGAAGGCAGCGCTACAGCGCTTATTGAGCAGCTCGGCAAAGAGGGAACGCCTTTTGCCCCTTTGTATGCCAAAGTCAGATCAGAAGGAATTCTCGCCGGCGTCTGCCGCGCCTGCGCCGGGAAGATGGGCAGCCTGGCTGAAGCCGAGCGCCAGG
>MFYY01000233.1:9282-11468 GCA_001787855.1 Candidatus Riflebacteria bacterium GWC2_50_8
TTTCGCAACCTGGCTCGCCGAAGGCTACGAAATAATCAGCATGTAACTTTCAATAGGGTGGCAGCAGGAAAAGCAGAACCCAGGCCAGCGCCACATTGTAAATTACCGCAAGTGCCAGCAGAAACATCAGGCTCATCGGGTTGACGGCGACAAACAAGAGCAGGCTGCCGATCAACAGGTTTCCGATAAGCAGCAGTTTCAGATAGTCCGTGGTGCGATTTGAAAGTCGGAACGGTTTCTTCTCAATCGGCATATAGCGCGGTTCTTCAACGCTGAGTGGCAGCTCAAAAACCAGCGGAGTATCGGCGACTTTAAGCCAGTTGTCTGGCGTGCGGATGTCGGCGATGCGGTTTTCTGTATTCAGATCGCCATGCCGGGCGAGTTCAACGAGTTCATTCCAGTTGAACGGCCCCAACGCGCTGTTGGTCATGCGATTGTGCAGCAAAAATTTTCTGCTGGCAAAAATGTTGTTGCTGTTGTCCGCTGCGCTATTATTCATTTTATACAGTATGTTACCGCATTTTTTCATGCAGATTAACAAATTTAATTTATTACCACTTTGTGCTATATTTGTCTGAGCGGTCGAACCTGATCGCGACAGATTATTGGAGAGCCGACATAAGATGAAAATCAACTGACCAGATAACTGAAAACTTTGTTGCTTGCCCTTTTGCGGGCTTTTAGTTGGTCAGGAGGTCTTTATGTCGCTTATTACAGCTACAAATATTTCGTATACATATCCCGGTGCTGTCGCGCCGGTATTCAATGATTTGAGTTTTTCGGCAGATGCGGGCAGTCGCATTGGGCTGGTCGGCCCGAATGGCTGCGGCAAGACGACGCTGCTGAACATTCTGACTGGCAATCTGAGCGGGTACAGTGGTCAGGTGATAAGGCGCACCGGATTACGCATTGCAACTCTTTCTCAGGAAGCGGGCGAGCGTTCCTCGCAGAGTGTTTTCGCGTTTTTGCGACCGCAGATAGCGTCTTTGCGTGCGGAGATAAATCGTCTCGAAGAATCTGTTGACGCGGCCGCCGCCTCGCTGCAACTGGCTGACCGTTACGCCGAATTCAATGACATTGATGGTTATGCTGTTGAAGCTGATATTGCGAGGTTGTTCAGTGAGTTTTCACTTGCTCCCGATTTTCTGCAGCGCCCGGTCGACAGCCTCAGCGGCGGCGAAAAGAACCGGGCCGGACTGATCAGGCTGCTGCTCGAATGCCCTGATTTTCTGCTGCTTGATGAACCGACGAACCATCTCGATGTCGAAGCACTCGAATGGCTCGAAAACTATCTGCGCAACATTAAAATTCCCTGGCTGGTGGTCAGTCATGATCGCAGGTTTCTCGATAACTGCTGCGAGACGATATGGGAACTGAAAAATGGTTCTCTCACTGAATTCAGTGGTAACTACAGCTTCTATCGCGAGCAGAAAGAACAGCGGCTGCAACGTCAGATAATTGATGCAAAACAGGCTGACCGAAATATTGATCGTCTGCAGAAAGCTGCTGAAATGCAGCGCAACGAAGCCAATCGCATGGAGAACTTCAAGCCTGAACGCGACCGCACGAAACGCGGTGGAATCTGCAAGCGCGACGAGGGTTCGGCCAAGGCTCTGCTGCGCACTCAGAACAAGCAGCGCGCGGCTACCGCCATGGAGCAGCGTCTGCAGCGACTCGTCGACAAGGCGAAGGCAGAAAAGCCATTTATCGAGAAGAAGCGCTCTATCAGCTTTCCCGAAAAAAATCTTAAGAACAGCTGCATACTGCGGGTTGAAAATCTCAGTAAGGCGTATGGCGAGCTGCAGCTGTTTAGCGACTTTTCGCTGACGGTTCTGAATGGCGAGCGACTGGCCGTTGTTGGCCCGAATGGCTCGGGCAAGTCGACTCTCATGCGTATTCTGGCTGGATATGAGGGCTGCGACAATGGCCTGGTCAGCTGGGCGCCGGCGGCGGTGGCCGGTTATCATGCGCAGGAATTCGAGCAGCTCGATTTTTCGGCGACTGTGCTCGAACATGTGCTTGCCGGCGATTATGCTGGCCAGACGCGGGCGCGCACTATTCTTGGCTGTCTGAAACTCGAGAAGGAAAAGGTGGATCAGAGAATCGAGACACTCAGCGTTGGTGAACGCAGCAAGACCGCTCTGGCCCGCCTGCTGTTTATGGCGCCAGACGTGCTGCTGCTCGAT
>MFYY01000234.1:0-26153 GCA_001787855.1 Candidatus Riflebacteria bacterium GWC2_50_8
AGCAACCGCAAGCACCCGCTACAGCGCTATATTCTGCGCAATCTTGGACTGCTGATGCTTGCCGGGGGCGACCGCGCCACCGCAACAGAAATGTTCAGACTGGCACGTGCTATTAAAACCGGTTACACTCTGCTTGAAAACGAAAGCGCCCTGCTTGGTAAAAATTGATAAATGGATCCAGTCAAAGAACTGCTCGATGATTTAAAGTCTCCTGATCCTGCGATCAGGTTTTCGGTTCTTTCGAGAATCGAAGACATGACCTGGTCAGACGAGCAACGCGAGACGTTTCGCGAGCTGTTCACCCAGGAAAAGGATCCTGGCATACGCTTTCACATGCAGAAAGTGCTGGCCAGGCTCGACAGCGGCGAAAAAAGCCGGGGCAGCCTGGAAGCAATCAATGAGCAGCTGCAAAATCCGCAACGCGACGAAATAAGCCTTGCACTCATGCTTGAATCGGTAAAGCGCAATGAAGCTGCGGCGGTAGCTGAAAGCCTGCGTCAGGCAGGCTGGCCCAGGTTTTCGCAGCAACTGCTGCCATCTGTGCTTAAATTTTTTAAAAAATACGGTTCGGGAGCAGATACCGGCGATATTGAAAAGCTGTGTCGGCACAGTGATCCTCGCGTGCTCAGCGCCGCAATCGAAGCGCTCGAAAAGCATAACCCTGAACGATTGAAAGCCATGATCGTGCCGTTGCTTATCAACAGCAATTTTGGCATCAGATCTCGCGCAGTGAGACTGTTGCACCGCTGGGACCCTTCAGAAGCCCTGCGTCACTTTGAATCGATGCTGTTCTCGGATCAGGAAACCGAAAAGCAGGCGGCTCTTTACCAGGCTTTCTTTTTTCCTTTCAAGCAGATCGAAACTCTGATGCTGCGTTATATAAGCGTCGAGGGCGATCCGGAAATGATAAAAAAAGCCGGGCTGATTTTTATGACCAACCCGGAACGCCACATACCGGCCCGGCTGCTAGAAGTCCGTCAGGCATGCGTTGGCATCAAGCAAAAACTGGTCGACGCAATATTAAAAGGCGTGCTGCAGTCTCTTTATCAGGCTAAAATTGTTAATGCCGCCCCTGAACAGATGCTGCAGGTTCTTGAGACCCATTTCAAAGAAAAACGCATCAAACTCTTTATTGAGCACCACAGCAGCGCCCTCAAATCGCCGACTGCCGAAGTCCGTCTGCAGTCAGCGCTGAAATTATGTGAACTGAGCCGACGTGGCATTGACGAGGCCAGACAGGCCGTCGAAGCATATCTGCCCAAAGAACGCGAGCTCACTAACATACGAAAAATCAGGTTTTTTCTGGAAACCGGTCAGATGGAGCAGGCAGAGCCGGCAACACCGGTTAAACCCTCGACTCCGGTCCCGCCGCCAGCACCGGCCGTTCAAACGGATTTGCCGGCGAAGCCGCGGTCAGCAGAAACCAGCGCACCAGTCAAAAAACCTGAGGTAACCAGAAAGCTACCTGATTACTCGCCAAAAGAGCGCCAGGCGCTGGTTTCTTCGATCACCAGCGAAAATTATGAACAATACATGGCGATTATCAGGCCTTTTTTCAAAGAACTCGACATAAACGAGCAAATTGCCGTGATCAAGCGCATTGAGAGATTTGGCAACCCGACAGATTCCGAAATGCTGGTCAACTGCCTGCAAAGCGACAATCAGAATATTCTTGAAGCGGTTATTGACGCTCTTAGCGCTATCAACCCTGAAGCGCTGCATCCATATCTTCCGCAGCTTATAAAACACCGTTATGACGAGGTAAAACTGGCTGCGATCAAGGTTTTTTCGCTGTTTGACAAGAAACAGGCCATATCACTTGTCGAAAAAATGCTGTTCTCAATCAAGCCGGCACAAAGACAGACCGCCATATTCTGCATGGGCAGTTTCGACTACCATTCGGTAAGTCAGATTCTTATCAGCGCCATCAAAGCCGAATCCGATCCTGAAAACCTGCAGCAGATTTTCTCTATTTTGCGATCGAATGCCGATGAAGACACTTTTTTCAGAGTTTATGTCGACTACAAAGCATGCAAATCGACAAAACGCGAAGATTATGAGCAGTTGTGCCGCGAACTCGCAGCAAAAATAGCTGAAACTGACCCTGGCCGAACAGCCGAAGCACTTTTTACCGCCGGCGAAGAACTGGTGGCCGAAGAAGAGCGCAAAATAACTGAGCGCGCCGCTTACAAACTCGAAAAAATTCAGAAAATCAGAGAGAATGTTGACAAGCATACGGTTTTTGATGCTTCGCTGATCAGGTTTACCATTGTTTCTTACTCTATCGGCGCAGTATTGACCGCTTTAATCTGGTTTTTGTTCATGGCGCAGCCGGCGGCGCTGCCACCTGACCCAGGTCAGATACCGGCAGCAGCCCGCAAGGTGATTGAGACTGTTACCATTAAAGGCCGGGTGGTAATTTCTGATGAAAAGCAGCGTACGATTGCCATAGAAACAGAGCCAGGCAAACTTTATAAAATGCAGTTACCAGAGTCATACGGCAAGATGCCCAAGCCTGGCGGAAGTTTCCAGGCACAGATTAGAGCCGAAAAATCGGCTACCGGTGAAATTGCCGCCGAGTTTTTAACCGCTTTCTAAGTCTGCCTCACCATTTCAGTTTGACTTGTTTCTGAATAAACTATATATTCATGCAATGAGCAATTTCACTATCAATACCGAAAAAAGTGCCGACATTTTCATTGTACGGTCCAATGGCTATCTCGACGAAAACGGTGGAGCAGCTGTTTTCAGCGCTGTCAATAAGGAACTGCCGGCAGGATGCAACAAGGTCATTCTCAACCTCAAGGAATCACCCGTCATCAACTCCCAGGGAATCGCCCAGATCATTGAACTCAGCGAAATTATCGTCGACGAAAAAGGCGGCGAACTGGCGTTTGTGGGCTTAAGCGACCTTACTTATGGCGTTTTCAAAATGGTCGGCCTGCTGCAGATGGGCAACCCTTTCGAAAGTGAAACAGAAGCTATTGAGGCGATGCGACAGTAAGCATGGACGAAACCGAGCAAATCGGATATATTTATAGTGGGTACACAAAGAAAGACAAGGAGGTCTTACTGTGGTTATCAGGGCAACAAATTCAGACCGGCTGCACAGCAGCCTTATCAAAAGTGAAGAGGCCAAAGGCAAAACACTTGAGCGTCTCGCTTCTGGGAAAAAAATAAACAGAGGCAGTGACGACCCGGCCGGACTGGCAATGGTTATGAGCATGGAATCGCAGACACGAGGTCTGCTCATGGGCATCAACAACCGCCAGGATGAAATATCTCTTCTCCAGACAGCCGAAGGGGCTTTAAACTCGACCAGTGACATGCTGCAACGCATGAACGAACTGGCAGTACAGGCCAGCAACGGCACTTTGACCAGCGAAGATCGCGGCAATATTCAGCTCGAGATCGATCAGCTCGCCAGTCAGATTGACCAGACCGCCAACAACACGGTTTACAACGACAAAAAGCTGCTTGACGGCACGTTCAGCATTGAGCTGCAGGGTGGCGAAACCATGGCTCTGCCGGCAGCTACTGCCGAAGCATTAGGTGTAAACTCGCTCGATCTTACCAGCAACGCTTCTCAGGCCATCGGGCAGGTCAGTCAGGCGATCAACAATGTCTCATCGCAACGCGGCAACATTGGTGCCACCGTTAACGGTATCAGTTCACAGATAAATAACCTGCAGAACGAATTCATCAACACTACTGCCGCGCAGTCGAGAATTCAGGATGCCGATATCGCTGCAGAGTTAATCAATATGAATCTCGAAGCCCTGCAGTCAAAAGCAGCCATCAAGGCCTTTAAAATGCAGGACGAAAACCGTGCGACCGTTCTTAACCTTATCGGCGACTGAACCTGACAGTCCAGAAAATAAAAACTCCCGCAGACAGCAAAATCTGCGGGAGTTTTCTGTTATCTGTTTACAGTGACAGCGGATCGAAGTCGGGCTGAAACTTGAGGGGGCGGCTCTGAATGGCCGTTTTTACCTGCTCGACAGTCTTGCCATGACCCATCGCCGAAAAACTGCCATCGCTCTCGATCGGCCAGCTTCCCTGCGGCGAATTGAACACTTCATAATGATTTTCGACAGTGCGCAGAAACAACAGGTAATTTCGACCCTCAACGAATTCAACGTTGTCTTCAATACCGCGCAGAGTCTTGATTTTGAGCTTGTCACCGACGGCAATATCACCTTTCAGGCACTCTTTTACCTCAAACTGGTTGGCCATGATTTCAGGGCCATCAGGCATTTTTCCGGTTGATTTAACAGCGCTGATCGAGCCCGAGACAATCAGATCAGCACCATGTGCGAGCTGTTCAAGGTTCATCGTTTCGATCATAGCGTAGCCTCCAAAAGTTATCAATACCAGACATATCGTCAAAGCCAGATTCTTCATGTTTTCCTCCACACGCTCGAAAGTCATGCATTGCAAAAATATTGTATCAGTTTTTTCGTTTCAGTAAAAGCGTTGACAATCATGCCCGGGGTTGAGATTATTTTATTATGCATTTATCCCCGATCAACAAATCAATCGCGGCAGCCAAAAATGGCTTTGCCATAATGTTCGCCGTTATCATCGGCACTGTCATGCTGATATTGGCTGTATCGCTGTATTCGTTTGTTGGTCATCAGCATACTGGCATTCAAAGCATTGTCCACGGCGAAATAGCGCACTTTCTCGCTGAAGCCGGCATAAACAGCAGCATAGGATCAGTGCGTGAAGCAGTAGCCAGAATAATGTCAGGCAATTCCGGCAATCAACGTCTGAACGAAATGCTTCTCAAGCCCGGAGAATTAGGCGATATCTGCATTAACGACATGCTCGATGCCAACTGGAATAGTGATCTGAAAGAGTTTTCGCGCGAAATCGACAAAGATGCCGCAATCGAGGTCAGTGTCTGGCTCAGAGATTTTCATGCCAGCGAAACTGAGCCCGGCAGCTGGGTTGACCCGGTCGCCAAAGATGGCTTTCTGGTCATTGAATCAACTGGAACTTTCAAGAGCGCAACGCGGGTAATTCTCATTAAACGCCGAGTGCGGGTTGGAAGCAGCTTGCCAGCCTGGCTGAGTAAATTCAGCCTGTATATCGGCGATGCTGCGAAAGGCGGCGAGGGAAGCTTTAACCTGATCCGCAACGATTACCGGGGCATGATTACCGACGGTCCAAAACCGCTTATTGTCTACAATCACGCCACGCCAGACGCGTCTTTCGAAGCTGGCAACATCAGCGATATTCTGAGAGAAGAGGCTGATGCCACTGTCTGGCAGCGCCGCGGCTGGATCTGGATGGGCGGCCGCCGATCCCGGCTCAATCTTTGTTCTGGTGCTGGCGATCTTGGCGAAATATTTCATTTTTACGATGTCAGTAACCCCAATGTTTTTTCACCGGTCAAGTTTTCAACACCGGCAGCGACTTTACCAGACGCTTTTTCGTCGTCAATGGTTCTGCCATGGGACAAGAGTTCATCGTCGGTTCGCCAGGTCAGTTATCGCTTTGGCCACAGTTTCGTGCTTGACGGCTTTCACGACCGTAGCAGTCGCAAAGAAACTGACGCGATGTATGAGGGCAACATTCTTTCTTCCGGCGAGAAAAGCGCCTTTACTTCAAAGTCTTCGATACTGCATCTGTATGGCGATGCACGCAAAGGCTACCAGTCGCGAACCCGCGTGTTTGGGCAGGTATATGCTGCATTTCCGCGCTATGCCAACCTTGAGGTAAAACCCGAAGAACCCGATGTCGAGGCAATGTTTGCAGCTGCCAACCCGCCACCGCTCTATCTTCTACCCTCTATTTCCGAAGCAGCCTGGAACAACTCGATCAATATCCACGACATCATGCGTCGCGAGGTCGGCGGGCCGCTTTTGAAAACCGGCATGTTGTGTCGTGACCACAGCGAGTACACCCTGTTGATGAGCCGAATCAGCGAACTCCCATACGTCGAATCCTATAACAGCATGCAGGATGTCTACAGCGGAAAGACTGGCAGATTTTTCCCGTCTGACGCCGGGATTCTTGCTCAGGACAGCGGCCTCACCGCCACAATAGAGCGCGACCAGCACGTATTTTTCAAGGGTCGGCCGGCGGCATCAGCCCTGCTGCAGACTCTGAAGAACCGTGTGCATATCGAGGTCGACTCGATCAATGACTTCTGGGAAAGGTTTCTGAACGAGCGCGACGAACTTGAACTGAACGCCATCGTCAGCATAAAAAACTCACGACAGCTCGACATGCAGATACCGGCTGGCGGCAAGCCGCAACCACTTGTGGTAAAAGGCGGCGGCATGATCATTCTCGAACAGGGTAACATCGTTCTTCGCGGTATAAGCTGCTCTTCGCCAGACGAGGCACTGACTGTCGTCATGGTGGGTAACGGGTCGGTCAGTTTCTCTTCGACTCAGCCCAATCAGGTAAACATTGTCGCCCCTGCTGCAGAGCTCGGATATGGCTCGAAATTCGATATGTATGGCTCGCTTTGCATCGGCTCAGTATACGCCGATCACCGGTTTCAGGGCGGCACATTGCGCTTCAGAACCGGACAGGATCCGACAACATCAGGATACAACCGTTATTACAAAGTCTTCATCGACCCGAAGGATTCATTCTGGAATGAATAATCAGCAGCGACAGGGCTTATCGATGCTCGAAATAGTATTTTCGGTCGGCATACTCGCCCTGATCATGCTGCCAGTTTTCATGACTTTTTCGTCAGGGAATCGTAACATAATGCTGACAGAAGGCGAGTTTCGGGCTCATACCGCGGCACTTGAACTCATGGAACAGATCGTATCTCTGCCCTTTAAGCAGATTAGTACCGGTGAATACGCTGACGCCGAAATCATCAATGGCGGACCATTCGCTGCCGGTCCGGTTCTTTTCAAGCTAACTCCGGCTAAAGATCTCTGGCGCGAACTGAAAATCGAAGATATCAAACGTGACAACAAAATTGTCTTTAAGAAAGTTACGGTGACCATAAAGTTTACTGCCACCAAAAACTCTGACCGTGTCCGCGAATTTTTCATGAAAACCCTGGTAGCCAATGAAAATATTTAAAAAAAATAGCGCGTTCACTCTTGTCGAGATACTCGTTGTCTGCGGCATTGCCACAGTTTTTCTGGCAACTGCCATAATGCTGTTCACCAACTTTCGCCGAGGATTTTCGCGCAGCGAAGGCACAGCTATTCTTATGCAGGAAGGTGCGCTCTTTGTAGCCAGACTTCGCAATGATCTTAACAACGCGGTTCTCGTGCCAGTGATTGCCGGAAATGATCAGGCACAGCTGAATTCGACTCCTGATCGCCTCAGTTTTTCGCTTTATAGCAGTCGTGAAGCTAAAGCATTGCCGGTAGTCTATCGTTATCAGGCATCGGAAAATGGCGGCAGCGTTTTTCGTCGCGAAGGAAACGACAACGAGCGCGTCTTGATCAAGGATCGCGTGGCATCTCTCACCTGGCAGACCGAACTTGAGCGCTTTGTAGAGCCAGACAGCACGAGTTCCGGCACTGTCCGCCTCAGCATCGCCCTGGACATGCAACTTGAAATGCAGACAGGCAGCGAAAAGCCGTTTTTACTGAAAACTTCGATATTTCCGGCCCGGCTCAACCGGCAACTTAATGTCCCCTGATTAAAACCGCCAGCTATGGCTGCTATACCCCCCAAACGTGAATTTTGCAACAAATTGAGCAAAAATTTCGTATAATTATACAGGCGAATGTACAGCGGGAGGTATATATGACTCAGAAATTACTGATACTGTTGGGAATGCTGGTTTTTATCACTTGTGCGCCGATTTATGCGCAAAGCGGCAGTTATCTCGACAGCATTTACAAAGCTGACGAGCAGGGCACTTCAGCGGTAGCTGACGAACCCGAAACCAATTACGCAACTACCGACACCGACACTCCCGAAGTCGTCGACGTACCAGAACCAACTGGTGACCCGGCACAGCAGAAGGCGCTCGAACGCCTGCAGAGCATTATCAATCAGCTTATGCGCATCATTGGCGGCAAAATGTGCGGCGCCAGGATTGTCATAGTTGTTGTTCCATGTGACAGAATAGTGCCCAAACCAAAACCGGAACCCGCTCCCGCTCCCAATCCATCGCCCACGCCCACTCCGACTCCAAAGCCCGAACCGGCTCCGGCACCCAAACCAGAACCCACACCAGCACCAAAACCGGAGCCCACTCCAACTCCTGCTCCGCAACCATCAACCGACAGCAAGGAAGCGGTCAGGGCTGCCATCAAAGCTAAATACGGCATCAGCGCCATTGCCGGCCAAAACCAGGACTGGAGCGAGAATCAACTGCGGGCAGCGGACGAAGCACTTGCCTCGCTGCCGTCATTTTTCAGAAAATGCACCGACACAGTTTATCGCGATGGCCCGCCTTATGACCCGAGAATCCCGCCCAGTGCCGCCGCCTATGTTATTGTTCCGCAGCACAAGGTTCACATGCTTGACCTGAGCGCGCAAATGACCCAGGGCGCCTACAATTCGCTTTGCGCCGCCTACGGTCGCGCACCAACCAAAGATGAACAGATGGCTTATCTCAAGCACAATTACAAACGCACACTGGTGCATGAAATGACGCATTGTTTCCAGAATACCTACCCGCAGGTAATGCAGACCTGGAGCAGAAAGTTCTGGCCCGGCGGTCGCCTCGCCGGCCAGTGCCCAACCGGTTATGGCCGGACCCAGCCGGTTGAAGACATGGCTGAATCGGTTGCCACATACTGGACCGGCGGAACGATCAAAAATGGCGTTTTCGTATCGCGCAGCGGCGCTGTAATGGATCTCGAACGCTACAACTTTATCAAAAAATACATCATGGACGGCAAAGAATACTGAACCGAAAGGCTAAGCCAATGAAAAGACTATTGTTGCTTCTTACGGTTCTGTTGATATTCTCAAGCCCGGCCTGGTGCCAGAGCGGCAGCTATCTTGATGCTGTTTACCAGGTCTATGACGATGCCAACGCCTCTGACCCGGTCGAAGTGCTTAAAGACAGCATTAAAACACAGTTCGAAATCGAGATCGCCGACGACCCTGATGTTAACCGCTGGTCAAAAGAATGGCTCGACGCGGTAAACACATCCCTGACTGCTCTTCCGGCCAGTTTCAGATCAGCCACCAGAATGATCTATCTTGAACCCAGCAATCTTGACTTCGAAGTCAAATACAACGGCTTTAACGACCAGCATGGCATTGTCCAGATGGGTTATGGCTCGATGTTTCCGTCTTCGGTTTACACCAAAAAGTTCAAAGCTACCTACAATCGTATGCCTACCAGCGCAGAGAAAATAGCACGTTTCCAATACATTCTTGCCAGAGGCATGGCTTACAGCTTTATCCAGGAAAACCCCGATGTATTCAAAGCTTACGGCAAAGCCGTAACCTATGGCGAGTATCCGACCAGGGTTTACGGCCCTGGCGCCGAGGCTAACATGGTTGTTTTACCCGGCAAAAACCCTCTGATGATCGACCTCGCCTTTGCCATCGGCGAATATTGTGCAGCTCCGAACAACTTGAAAACAAAGTCACAGGCCCGCTACGACTTCGTAAAGAACAATGTAATGGGCGGCGCCACGATTTCAGGCTGGGGCTACAAACCGGTCGATGACGCGGCCTCAAGCACAACCGATCCCGGCGATGACCCCGGCAATGTTGAGATACCGACTGCCAGTGGGGCACCAACGATTCCCGATGGCGACTACCTGCCGATAGTAACCGAAGTCGACGTCGGCACCGCCGCCGCCAACCTGCCGACCGACTGGAAAACCGCGCCAGATCTTCTCAAGAGTGCGATTGTCGAACTCTTTGAAGTATTGCCGAAGTTTTTCTCGACCTGCACCCAGGCTATCGCCTATCTGCCGACAACCGACACCGAGACCGCCTTTTCATCTGAAGGATTCATCTTCATTACCCAGAACTCCTGGTTCATGCCTTCATTTGTAGAACTCGACGATGCGGCCCGTGGCAAGCGTTTTAAAGAGATACTGCTGCGCGAAATGACACTGCGCTTTCTCTATTATCACCCCGAAGTAACCGCAAAATGGAAAGATACCTTCGGCAAGTCCCAAAGCAGCTTCGACGCCTATGTCGATATGCAGCAGGCAGTCATTGGGTATTTCAGCGCAAAAGACTGGCTCAAACAGGTTAACACCGCGCGCTACAACTTCATCAAGACTGAATTCATGAAGGGCACAGAGTTCTAACCAGCAGACATTTTTCAGCAAGCCGGCCAGATAGCAACCCGCTATCCGGCCGGTTTTTATTTTATCCGTGAAACCAGAGCAAACGGCTTCAACTGCCGAATTTGCGGGCAAACTGTTTTTTAGTGCCACGAAAAGCGATGGCACTGCCGGGATCATCAGGCCAGGGGTGCTTCGGATAGCGCCCTTTAAGCTCTTTTATTGCCTGCTGATATCCTGACTGCCAGAATGATGCGAGATCAGCAGTTATCTGCACCGGCTGGCCGCCCGGAGAAAGCAGATGAAGCAGCAATTTGAGCTGGTCATTGCAGATAGCCGGAGTCTGCGGCATACCAAACAGTTCCTGTATCTTGACCGCCAGTATCGGCGCACCAGCATCCTGATACTGAATCCGGATGGCGCTGCCAGAAGGCACCACAAAGCGTTCAGGCACCAGCTTTTCGAACAGCTCACGTTGTTTCCAGCTCAGTTGCTGCAGATATAGCTGTTCCAGAGACTGTTTCTGCAGATCGGCAAAACTGCGACTGCCCGGCGCAAGTTCTCTTATCTGCTCAACCAGCCAGCTATCATCGAGCACAGGAAATTCAGCACCGGCCCGACAGCTTTTGAGGGCAGCCACACGATTGATAAACTCATGATTTTTCTCTTCAGAGCAGGCAAGAGCTTTAGCAGGAAAGGCCATAGCAGCTTTCAGCAGCAATTGAGACGCAGCTTCGGACTCTTCGCTCTGCACAGCCGATTCGCAATCGCTCAATAAAAGCTTTCCATACCAGGACCGCTCACGGGCCAGAATTCTGGCGCGGTCTTCTGAAAAAAAGATCTCTCTTTTCTTCTGGTAAAGAGCCTGAGTCGGCAAAAGGCCCTGATCAATAGCGCAGGCCAGAAAAATGCGGCCGTCAGCCATGCCGGGTCGACTGTTCAGATCAAGCCTGAAGGCCAGAATCAGGCGCTCACCCGGCAACAGTCCGGTATCAGCAATCGTCAACCCTTGCCCGCTGCAGATGGTAAAACTTGGCGAGCGCCCATCACTGCGGCGCAAACAGACACGATCCGGAAATGCTGCCAGCAGCGCCTGCTGCAATTTGCGGCCAGCAGTAGCCGACAGGTGTGCATTGGCAGATCGGCCACCAAGAAGGTCATGCAGTTGCTTCTGCACCTTGTATATTCTTCTGATCGCGCCCTCATCGACGCTAACGTTGGTTGAGCCGGCGGCTTTTCCATCGTTAAGCAATTGCAGACGCCAGCTGAGATCAGCATCACTGCCGAAATAGCCAAAGATCGCACCGGTATCAGCAGCGCCTCTTTTGACAAAATCCTTTTCACAGATCACTGCGGCAGCCAGAGCCGCCATTTCAGTAATTCCAAGGGTGGCAGCACACAAAAGCATTCTTGCCAGCCGGGGTTCTACCGGCAATTCAACCATTTTGCGCCCGTCATTGCTGACTTTACCGTTGTCGTCAACGGCTCCGAGCAGTTTCAGCAAATCAACCGATCTGGCTATCTTTTCTGAACCCGGCGACTGTAGCCAGTTAAAATGCAGCGGGTCGCGGCAGCCCCAGGCAAAGAGTTCGAGAACAGCGGCAGTCGGATCGATTCTGAGAATTTCGGGCTGGTCGTTTTCAGCCAGCTGATTATGTTCAGCCTGGCTCCATAGCCTGAAAGCCTTGCCCGGCCTGACCCGGCCGGCGCGACCAGCGCGCTGTGTCGCAGAAGAGCGGCTGATTCTATGTAAACGCAGCTGTTCAAGGCCGCTTTGCGAATCTATTTCGAGCCAGCGTGCTTCGCCGGAATCTATCACCACGGTTATTCCGTCGATAGTCAGTGAAGTCTCAGCAATGTTGGTGCTCAGAATGATCCGCGGTTTTGCTGCTGGCTGCAGCACCCTTTCCTGATCACTGACACTGAGCGAGCCGTGCAGAAGCATAATCTGGCGACCAGAAGCAGCTCCGCAGCTGTCAAGATAATCGGCAACCCGCAGTATTTCGCCCATTCCCGGCAGAAATACCAGAAATTCTTCACCGGGGCCTGATTCGGCGACAATCTGCCCGATTGCACGGGCCAGCGCGCCGATGTGATCGCGTCCGCCAGAGAATGGCCGATAGTCGACCGCAACAGGGTGTAGAAAGCCTTTGCCCTCGACCAGTTCGGGCTGGTCGAGAAAACTTTTTGCCAGTTCGAGATCAGCAGTCGCCGACATCAGCATCAGTCTGAGATCAGGTCTGACTTCGCGCTTCACTTCTCGACACAGGGCCAGGCAAAGGTCTGTATGCACTGAGCGTTCGTGAAACTCGTCAAAAATGACCAGTCCAACGCCTTCAAGTAGAGGATCTTTCTGGAGACGGCGGGTAAGAATACCTTCGGTCAGGACTTCGATGCGCGTAGAGGCGGTTATATTGCTGTCAAACCGCACCTTGTGGCCGACTACCACACCAGGCGACGACCCGTCCAGATAAGCCATGCGCCGGGCCAGAGCGACCGCAGCAATACGGCGTGGCTGCAGAATTATGATGTGCTTTCCGGCCAGCCACGGCTCATCTTTGAGAGCCAGCGGCACGATTGTCGATTTTCCGGCACCGGGCGCCGCAGAAAGTATTACATCCCGGTTGGTGACAAGCGCAGATCTGATCTGCGGCAGGCTTGATTCGACCGGAAAGCGGATTTCACCAGAGTTCAATATTGACGTCGACTATTCATTGTGTCACGCAGGTTGGCTATAACACTGCTTAAATCATGCTCCCGGCAGAATGAACAGCAGGCGCATAAGCGGTATACAATTATTCAACACTTGAAGTCACTAGTAACAGAGAGTTTACAAACCCTGCACTCTTTGCAGAGTGCCACCAGTAAATTCGAATACTGCGGTTTCTTCGGTCTGAGGTTCAGCTTCGGTATCAGCGTATTGGATATAAACACGCTTCTGGCCGCTGCCGTCACGATCAGCTATCGACGCCTCTCCGGCCACGTAGCCGGTATCGAGCCACACTGGCAGATAGACTCCTTCTTTGAACTGAAGAAGCTCAAATTCACGAAAGCCGCCGGAACCGCCAAGATCCATTTGAACCAGCAATTCGCTGGTGCCGTCGCCATCGAGATCTTCAGCGATGACCTGCTGAATTGCACGACCTTCTGACTCGAATATCTCAACCGCCTCATTGCCCTGTTCAAGGGTAATGCGATCGTTAAAGGCAAGGCCATCTGGTATTATCGAACGTTCGAGAACAAGTTTGCCGTGTGGCAGCTCGGCGATTACCGAGCGCTCTGGCGACTGCGCGGCAAGAGTCGTAAAGCCGGTCAATATAAGAACAAGAGCCGAAGTAATAATTTTCATATTGTTTCCTTATCTGGCAATTCCCTGGGCATTAGCGTAAAACTCATCGGTGAATTCGTCAACCGTCTGACCTTTTGGCACAAACCACTGGTCAGCCAGCTTCTTTTCGTCGGCGCTGAGCTCGAGTCCCAGGGCCATTTTCATTTTGAGACCATAAGACCGGGTTTCTACCGGTATTTTTGCGGTTTTCAGCTGTTCCCAGGACTTTTTCATGCTCTTGGAAAATGGCCCGAGATTGTAGGCGCAGGCGCCCATTATCAGCTTCTCTGCGCCGGTTTTTTTACTGACGCTGCCACTGTTGAAAATTTCGCTAAGATATTTAGCGCCACCCTTGAGATTCTGAGCAGCATCAGACGCAGTAACCTTGAGCCCACGCGCCGTATTCGGCATCAGCTGCATAAACCCAACGGCACCCGCCCAGCTCTTGGTAATGCTACCGCGGTTATTCTGGTGAACACCACGGCTTTCGATCCAGATTATTGCGCGCAGATAATCTTCGCGACTTATTTTCTGGCCATATTTATTGGTAACATCCGGGAATTTCCAGCTTGAAGAAAACTTAGCAGCTTCGGCAAACCAGCTTTTAAACTGGGCAGAACCTACCGAAATGCTCTTGCCGCCGGCCGATTCATGCTTGACCAGTTGCGGAATTTTAGCCTTGAGTGCGGCGGCCTTGCGTTCTACTGCTGCTGTTGCCGAAGCAATCGTGCTCTTTACGGTCGGCCCGGCGCGTTTTTCCTGCTGCTGGGTGTTTACCAGTGATCGTTCAAGCGTGTTGACGATATCAGCCCCTGCCTTTGACTTTGTAGAAAAACCGCCCGACAACTCTTTGAGAAATTCGATAATAGCAGCCAACAGACCTTTTCTGGCCTGTTTGGAGGCAGCGTCACCGTTGTTGCCGGATTCTGCGCTGGAAGTAGCTATTACCGATGCCTTAGCATCAGAAGTTGCTGAATCCACGGCAAAAGGGCTGCCGGCTTGAGCCAGCAAACTGCATGACAATAGCAACATGGCAACCAGGGTTAAATATTTTTTTAGCATAACTCACTCCTGCGACTTGTCTCGACCAGTACATCAATTCTACCTCAAAGAGAAAATTTCAGATAGTCCGCAAAATAAATACCCGCTGAGAATTTAGTCTCTTGATGTCTGCAAAGCTTTTATATGCTCAAGATCTCACTGCTTGCAATATTAAATAGTGTAAGCAGGTTAATCATAGATTCAGAATGTGCTATATTTATGCACACAAAAATTGTCGGCAAGCTGGAGACAGCCACCACCAAATAGCGTGGCAGGAGAAAATGATGAAAAAAATCGTGAGCACATTTTTGCTTGGACTGGCTATCGCCAGCGGACTGCTCTACACGGTGCAGAGTCGTCAAGGTCAGCAGTCCGGAAAAGCAGGTGGCCGGCGAGGATCAGGCGGCGCCAAAGTTGCGGTTGAAACTGTAACGACAAGAAATGCCAGTCTTGTTGACGAAGGGCGTTTCGTCGGTTCGATCGAGTCAAAGTCAAAATTCATGGTCGCCCCCAAAATTTCAGGGCGTCTCAAGAAGCTGCTTGTCGATATTGGTGACAGTGTTGGCAATGGTGACACCATCGCCACTCTCGATGACGAAGAACTGCTGCTCGCGGTAAAGCAGGCCGAGGCCGACCTGGAAATCGCCCGCGCCAATGTTAACGAAAGTTCTGAACTGCTGACGATTTCACAGCGCGAGCTCGAACGTGTTAACACAATGCGGCAGCAGAAAGTTTCGTCGGATGTTGACGTCGAAAATGCCCAGGCGGCCCACAAGACACGCCAGGCCAAGCATCAGGTAAATCGTGCCCTTCTCAGCCAGAAAGAAGCTGCCCTTGAAACGGCAAAAGTCAGACTTTCTTACGCAAAGGTAGATGCATCGTGGAGCGATGGAGCAAGCAGACGTTTCATTGCCGAGCGCTTTCTCAATGAGGGCGCGATGATTTCGGCCAATACGCCGATTGTATCGGTTATCGACATTGCAACGGTCACCGCCGTAATCGACGTTGTCGAACAGGATTATTTCAAGATCAGAGTCGGCCTGAATGCCGAGATCGAGCCATCTGCACTGCCTGATCGAGTTTACCAGGCACGGATATCGCGTATATCGCCAATGCTCGATCAATCATCACGCCAGGCCAGAATCGAGCTTGAGCTTGCCAATAGCGACTTTCAGCTCAAGCCCGGCATGTTCATCAGAGCCAGAATCATCTACCAGGTTCATGATCACGCTACAGTAATACCAGCTTCGGCGCTGGTGCGGCGCAATGACCGCGAAGGCATTTTCCTGATCAATAATGAGAACGAAACAGCTAATTTCATACCGGTTCAGAAGGGATTTACCGAGGGAGACCTGGTTGAAATAGCCTCGCCCACGCTTACTGGCGAAGTTGTTACGCTCGGCCATCATCTGCTTGAAGACGGCATGTCGGTTATACTTGCCGACAGCCGCAGCCAGGCAGAAGTGAACACCGACAGGAAGCGCGGTAAGGGCAATGGGGATACGGCCGCGAAAGGCGGTCAGAAACGATGATTCTTGCAGATGTGTCCGTAAAACGCCCGATCGGCGTAACGATGATCATGTGCATTATTATCATCTTCGGCGTCATTTCGCTGTATAAACTGCCGGTAGACCTGATGCCCGACATCACCTATCCGACAATCACGGTCAGCGCGAAATATTCAAATGCCAGCCCGACTGAAGTCGAAACCCTGATTACCCGGCCAATAGAGCAGGCGGTTGCCGCAGTTCCAGGTGTCGAAGAGATCAACTCGACCTCGACCGAGGGAAACAGCAGAGTACGCATTTCATTTGCCTGGGGAATAGACCTCGACGCCGCATCAAACGATCTGCGTGACCGCATAGACCGCATCATGGCGCGCCTGCCAGATGATGTCGACCGCCCGACTATCCGCAAGTTCGACGCGGCAGCACTGCCAGTATTGATCATCGGCGCCTCAAGCGATCTCGACCCTGTTCAGATGCTCAATCTCATTGAAGATCAGGTTAAGTATCGTATTGAGCGAATTCCCGGCGTTGCCGCCATCGATGTCATGGGCGGCAACCAGCGCGAAATTCAAGTTAACATCGACATAAATCGTGTGCGGGCGCTTAAGATCGCACCGGATCAGGTTATCAGCCGTCTGCGTGCCGAGAACCTCAATCTGCCGGCAGGCATGATCGAGTCAGGTAATTATGAACTGCGACTACGCACACCCGGAGAATTTAAAGACGTCAAAGAAATTGAACGCCTGGTAATTGGTGAAACTGCCGGCAAACTGATCAGGTTACGCGATGTCGCAGACGTGATCGACCTCTGGGAAAAACGACGCAGCATTGTGCGCATAAATGGCAAGCCGGGCGTTCGCGTAATGGTGAACAAACAGTCGGGCAGCAATACGGTAGCAGTTGCCAAAGCGGTTAAAAGTGAACTCGAAAAGATCAATCAGGATATTCCGCAATTGCGGCTGGCACCTATTGTTGACAGTTCAAAATACATCGAACGCTCGATCAATAATGTCAGTTCATCGGCATTTTACGGTGGTCTTCTGGCAATAATAATCTTGCAGCTGTTTCTGGGCAACCTGGCCAGCACCGCAATTATCGGCACAGCCATACCGGTTTCGATCATAGCAACCTTTGCTCTGATGTATTATTTCGGATTTACGCTCAATATCATGTCGCTTGGCGGCGTTGCACTGGGCATCGGCATGCTTGTCGACAACTCGATTGTCGTACTCGAAAACATTTTCCGCCATCGCGAAAAGGGTCTCGGAATGATTGATGCGGCGATACTCGGCAGTTCCGAAGTTGCCATGCCGGTTCTTGCGAGCACCCTTACCACCGTTGTCATTTTTCTGCCGCTGCTGTTTGTCGAAGGCATGACCGGGGTTATGTTTAAACAGCTTGCCTATATCGTCGGCTTTTCACTGCTCTGCTCGATGCTGATAGCACTGACTATCGTGCCCATGCTTACCTCAAGGTTCCTGAATATTGGCAATGGCAAAAAGGGCATATTCCGCCGCATCTCTGAGAAAGCCATCGGCACAATTCTCAGCGCGCATCGCGTTTTACTCAATTACGTGCTGCAACACCGAAAAACAGCGGTATTTGCCCTTGGCATTGCGTCGGCGTTTGCACTTGGCCTGGCCGGAAACATTGGTACAGAACTCATGCCGACGGCAGATGAAGGCGAAGTCAGAGTAAATATAGAACTCGAAGAAGGCACTCGCCTCAGTCTTGTTGAGCGCATATTCATCGAAGCAGAAAATATCATCAGAGAAGCCGTTCCCGAAGCAGAAACGGTGTTTACCAATGTCGGCGGCGGTATGGGCGGCGGCGGCGGCGCTTTGAACAGCGGTTCAATAAGAGTGCCACTCAAGGTAAGCAGTGAACGCAAACGCAGCAGCGCTGACGTTTCTGCTGAACTGCGCAAAAAGCTGGTAAATACTCCTGGAGCCTTAATCAGAATACGAGAGGGTCAGGGCATGTTCATGATGCGCATGGGTTCAGGAAATGCCGACAAACTCGAAGTTCAGATCCGTGGTTTTGATCTGCAGATTGCCGACATGCTCGGCGCCAACGTGCAGCAGGTTCTTAAGAATGTTGAAGGCATTACCGACGTTCAACTGTCTCGCGAAAAGGGAGTGCCAGAGCGTCTTGTCGTCATAGATCGCGCCAAAGCTGCCGACCAGAAACTTACCATCGCCAAAGTTTCCTCGTTTCTTGAAACTATGATGTCGGGAAGCAGTGCCGGCAATCTGCGCGAGGCCGGCGATGAATATCGCATACTGGTTAAGGCGCATAATGCCGAATACATGAAACTCGACGAAATTCTTAACATGACCATCACCAACTCGACTGGCAAGCAGGTCATGCTGCGCAACATCGCGCACATTGCCAGCCAGCAGGGTCCAACTCTGGTCGAACGCCGCGATCAGGAACGGGTACTCAATGTTTCAGCCAATGTCGAAGGCCGACCCCTCGGCTTCGTCATTCAGGAAGTCCAGCAAAAGCTGCGAGAAATACCGCTACCAGCGAATTTCAGCATTGTCATGACTGGCGACTACGAAGAGCAGCAGAAATCGTTCAAAGAGCTTCTTTTCAGCTTTTTCCTGGCACTGATCCTGGTCTACATGGTCATGGCCATACAGTATGAGTCGCTTTACGACCCGATTATTGTCATGCTGACCGTGCCGTTTTCGCTGCTCGGCGTAATTCCGATGCTTTATTTCACCGACACAACGTTGAACGTGCAGTCGTTCATCGGCTGTATCATGCTCGGCGGTATCGTAGTCAACAACTCCATTCTGCTGGTCGACCATATCAACGACCTGCGCAGCGAAGGGCGCACCGATCTGATGGCTATAATCAAAGAAGCAGCGCGCGACCGCTGCCGCCCGATTCTGATGACAGCGCTGACCACGATGCTCGGCCTTCTTCCTCTGGCAATCGGCCTTGGCGAGGGCGGCGAAGTGCAGGCCCCTATGGCGCGCGCGGTTATCGGCGGTCTGCTTTGCTCGACCTTCATTTCGCTGCTGTTCATTCCAATAGTTTACTATGAGTTTGAAATGGTTTTTCGCAGCCAATCTCCCGACAACAAACAAGACAATGAGGCAACCCCATGAAAAAAACTGTTCTGGCCACACTGGCGCTGGCCATGTCTGCAATTATGCCCTTGCCTGCTCAGGTAAACGAACTGCAGAAATCTTCGTGCAAAGAGTTCGGGGCATTTAATATCTTCGCCAGCGACACTTCTGCGCTGCTGATTTCACTCGATGATGCACTCAACAGCGCATTGTCAAACAATATTGCTCTCAACGTCGAGAATTACCGACCGCAGATCAGCGAAACCGTTGTAGAAAAAGAGAAAGCACGCTTTGACCCGGCACTGACTGCTGAACTATCTGGCAGTGAACGCGTCGGCAAATCGCTTTCACAGCTGGGACGCCTCAATGACTCAATCAGCAACACGACAAATGCAGCTGTTTCGCTTGATCAGCTTTCTACTTCTGGCACCAGAACCTCTGTCGAACTCAGCAATTCGCGAAGTCGCTCGGCCACCACGAATGATCTGTATGCCACGCGACTCGGCCTTACGCTTGAGCACCCGTTGCGGCGCGGGGCCGGCCGCACGGTTAACCTGATATCTCTGCGCAAGGCCGAGCTTGACCTTGACTGGTCAGAATTCGAACTGCAGGGCTTCGTGCTCAGCCTCGCCGCCAGGGTTGAAACCCTTTACTGGCAATATTATCTGCGCCTGCGCCAGCTCGAAATCGTCAGCGAATCGCTCGAACTCGCCAAAAGACAGCGCGAAGAAACCGGGCGGCGCATCGAAGCCGGTAGTATAGCCGAATCTGAGGCAGCCGCAGCAGAAGCCGAGGTTGCGCTCAGATATGAAGACCTGATCAATGCCGAAAGCCAGGCAGTAACCGCCGCTGTTGCGCTGTTGCGGGCAATCAACCATGACAGCGAAAATTTCTGGAAACTGCGCCCCGAACTGACCGATGCACCTCTGCTCAGACATCCAGACGAACTCAACCTTGACAGCCACCTGCAAATTGCTTTGCAGAAGCGCCCCGAACTTGCCCAGGCAAGACTGTTGAGCAAAAAAGATGCACTCGATATTGTGCAAAGCGAAAACGGTCTGCTGCCGAAACTCGATTTTTTCGCGACTATCGGAAAAAGCGGTTATTCGAAGGCCCTCGACCGATCAGCAAGTTTTGACGACAGTGGCTCTTACGACATCAGCGCCGGTCTGGTCTACGAGATCAGCCGGGGTCGCCGCGCGGCCCGCGCCGAGGTAAAACGCGCCAGAACTTCACGCGCAATGCGCCTGGAATCGATAAAAAACCTCGAACAGATCGTTAAAGAAGATGTTATCAAAGCCTTCATCGAAGTTAAGCGCACTATTCAGCAGATGACTGCGACCGCCGCAACTTCTCAGAAACAGCTCGAAAAGCTGCGCGTCGAAGAAGTTAAATTCAATGTCGGCAAAACCACGGCCTTTCAGGTGGCGCAGGCCCAGCGTGACCTGACTGCGGCAAAAATTGCTGAAGTCAAAGCCGCTGTCGACTATACCAACGCGATAATTGAACTGTTCAGAGCCGACGGTTCGCTGCTCGAACGTAACCGCATCGCGCTGGAACCGCAATAGCAAACAACGACGGCATTGAACCGAGCAGGTTGCACAAAGAAACCGCCTGAACTATCATAGATTTCTGCATGGGAGGGTTCAAACAATGCGCTTTAAAACACTTTTTTCAGTAATATCACTGTTTTTACTGCTGGCCGGCGCAGGCATGGCCTACGGTCCAGACTATAAAGAGATGATTGCAAAAAATGGGCCGGTCCCGGACGCCATACTTGAGCCGCCGGTTGACGAGGCTGTTGCCAGTGAAAAAAGCTCGTTGTTGAGCAGTATTTTCGGTAGTCGTTCAATCTCGAGATCAGAAGCTCGGGCCAAAGCCTGCTATGCCAACCAGCGCGTGGCGCTGGGTGCAATCGAGATGTACAACATGGACAACGCGACCATGTACAAAAGCCTTGTTTTCAGCGATCTTGCAGACGAGAGAGGCATGCTGGTCACCGCGAAGTATTTGAAATCGCCGCTACGCACGCCAGAGCCAGCCTGCCATCTTCGCAGTTATGGCGACCTCTGCGACGTGGGCATAATTTACTGCGATTATCATGGCTGTCTGCCTGACGATCAAAAGGGACTGCGCACAGCATCCGGCTACACCCCGAAAGTTCGCGCAGCAAAAGCCGGCAACAGCAACACAATGCTGGCAGTTTTTGTCATCCTTGGCGTATTGTCGGTCGGCGTGATGATTGTCTTGAACAACGTTCTGCCCAAAGCCCCGAAATCATAACAACCGCTTGCCATAATCTGGCAATCCACATCAGTTACGGATTTTCAACGAGATTGTCACCCAGCTGATGCCGTCGCGGCCAAGACTGTCTGGTTCTTCCGGGCCGGCACTACCGGTAAAACCGCTGGCGGCAAAAATTCGCAACCACTCGCTGACCGGCATCATGTTGAAAATACGGCCCTTATCGTCAAGACCTGAATTATTGACATCCGGGCGACATGCCGGCACCGAAACAAGCCCGCCAAAGCGCACTACCCTCCGAATTTCGCCCAGCACCGAGCGCAGATCGTCGGAGGGCAGATGCATCAGGCAGGCAACGCTGTAAAAACCGGTAAACGTCTTATCGGCAAATGGCAACTGGCAGGGCAGAGTCAGCTGAAACAAGCGGCCATCCAGTTCCGGGTGCCGCTTGCGAGCCTCAGATAACAATTTAAGCGAGGCATCAATGGCCGCCACATCAAACCCGCTGGCAACCGCACGGGCAGCATCTCGACCTGATCCACAGCCAACTTCTAGCAGACAGCTGCCGGGATCGAAATACCCGGTCAGCGTCTGGTGAAACGAATCCAGGCTGACGCTCTCGTATCTGGCACTCAACTCAGCCGCATTTTTTTCGTAGTATTCTACTGTTTGTTGCATTTTCAGCCAGGTCGGAAGCCGGGCGCCTACTCAATACCTACGGTGATATCACTCTGGCGCCGGCGATATTCAAACTCTCCGCCGAAAACCAGATCATAGACGTCATTGGCAATCTGCAGCTCTTCGTTGGTCGGCACCACAATCACGGTAACCGGCGAATGCGCTTCAGATACGACTCCCTCATTAGACCCTTTCTCCTTGTTTAATTTGTAATTCATGCAGATACCGAGGTTTTCGAGGCGATGGCAGATACGTTCACGCATGCGCCAGCCATGCTGGCCGATTCCGCCGGTGAAAACCAGCAGGTCGAGCTTGACCAGGTTGGCAGCGTAGGCGCCAATATATTTGCGCACCCGATAAGCGTAACACTCGATCGCTTCCTTGGCACGCCGGTTCCCCTGATCGGCCGCCTTTTCAAGATCACGCATATCGTTTGAAATACCACTCAAACCAAGGAGACCGCTCTCTTTGTTGAGAATCTTCATCAAATCCTTGGCAGAATAACCGCGGTCCATGAGATAACCAAAAATCGCCGGATCAATGTCGCCGGAACGCGTTCCCATCATGATGCCTTCGAGCGGCGTAAAGCCCATTGAGGTATCTATCGACTTGCCGTGCGCAATTGCGGTAACTGACGCGCCGTTGCCGAGGTGACACGAAATCAGGTTGGTGTTGATCGGGTGGCGGCGGCAGATGTGCATGGCGCGCGACGAAACGTAGCGATGACTGGTGCCATGAAAACCATAACGGCGAATCTTGAGCTCGTCGTAGAATTTGCGCGGCAGCCCATAGAGATAGGCATGCGGCGGCATGGTCTGGTGAAATGCCGTGTCGAAAACAGCAACCTGTGAAATTGCCGGCATAAGCTCGCGGGCAACCAGAATGCCGGTGAGATTGGGCGGATTGTGCAGTGGTGCAAGTTCAATAAACTCTTCGACGGCGTCAACAACGCTCTGATCGATTACAACTGAAGACGAGTATTTGTCGCCACCGTGTACGACTCGATGTCCGATGCCACTGATTTCGGCAACGCTTTTGATAATTCCTTCATCGGGGTCGGTAATTGCGCGCACCACCAGTTCCAGCGCTTCTTTGTGATCGCGAACAGCCTGTTCGATAACCAGTTTCTTGTCACCGCAACGCTGTTCCAGCAAGCCTTTTTCCTCACCGATACGCTCGACAATGCCACGGCCAAGGCTCATGCGATGCGGCATCTTGATCAGATCGTATTTGAGCGACGAACTGCCGCAGTTAAGCACCAGAATTACTTTTGCTTCAACTTCAGTGACCATAACCGGCCTCCATTTCATTCCCATCTCAAGTCAGCTGATATTATTGTTTACGCCGCATTGTGTCAAGAAAAAATATCTGTTTCCAGGCCAAAACGCAAGACCTCAATCGCCACAACGAGTTGAAAATTGCTGCAAATGCACATTTCACAAAATGGTTTTACCCCCGAATATCTGATATTATATTTACCACATTAAATATTAAGAAAGCAAAGAACTATGCAGACACAAATTCATCAGTTCAACAATGCCGACCGTCAGTGGCTTGCACAAGGCCTGAGCATCGGTCGCGAAATATGTACCAGATATCTGTCGGAAAAGGTAATCGATGCCGAAGCACTCGATCGCGTCTTTGCGCTGTGGGCCGCTTCGCCTGCTGGTGCGAGAAAGTTCAGCGCCAACGATGTTGCCCACGGCCTTGGCTGCCTGTTTGGCGAGCTGCTGCAAAAGCAGTTCAGATTCAGCTGGTGCCGGATCGAAGACCGCTTTGGCAATGAACCGGCCCTGCTCGACGAGGCAACCGGCAGCATTGTCATGCCGGCCAACGCGGTGTACAAGCGCATCGAACCGGAGCTTCAACAGCAGCCATTCTTCACCCCGATGTGGCAGATGATAACCGCCCACCTCGAAAAAAACACGAACAAGCCTGAAGACTAAGAGTCTCGCACAAAGCCACAGAGACGCGAAGAAGATTTTCAGGTTCGCTGCCGAAGAGTCTCACGCAGAGGCGCGGAGATCGCTGAGGCATAGAAATATCAATCCCTCGACTTTATCGGGTCCGAAGATCGATAACGATAACGATAACGATAACGATAACGATTACACCTGGCCGTGCCGTTCACGTGGCGGCGGGTATGTCAAGATCCGTGTAAATACGATTTTCGATTGCGATTACACTTGGCCGCGCCTTTCCCGTGGCGGCCGAGTATGCCCTCGTCCGTGTGGGCACGAGCACGAGCAACCTGCTTCGCTAACCCTGCTTCGCTAAAGCTACGCAGGGCGAGGAGAGCTATGCAGGGCAAGCTTCATTTCAATTGAAGTTTTGCAGCATCTGCCAGGCTGTTTTTACTGCGATCGTTGTATTTTTTTATAAAATCTATTATAATTTAGTGTAGAACAGCATAAAATACAACGAACATGGTAAAAATCTCTAAAACAAAATCTGAGACAGGCAGTCATAAGGCTTTGCACCTTTTGGGCAAAGCGCTAAAGCAGCGCCGCAAAATTTTACGGCTTACTCAGGGAGAACTTGCCCAAATGGCGGGCATGAGTAAAAACCTGGTCTGTCAGGTCGAAAACGGCAAAGCAACAGTGCAGGCCTGTAAACTGCTTGACCTGCTTGGCGTGCTTGGCCTGCACCTGGTTCTCGAAAACGGCAATAATCGAATTCTTATCAAAGACGAGTTCCTGAAAATATGATTCAGCCGAAAGATATCGAGCGCCTGACCATATTTCGCGGCGATATCGCGGCAGGCACTCTTGAACGCACCAGCAGCGGCTGCTGTTTCAACTTCAACCCTGACTTTCTGACAGATCAGCGCTATCAATGGCTGGCGCTGCGCATAAAAAAGTCGCGGCACCCGATTTCCATCAGCGGCAGTAATCTGCATCCGTTTTTTGCCGGCCTGCTCCCGGAAGGTCTGCGCCTCAACAGCCTTATACGCAACCTCAAAACTTCACCCGATGACCTGTTCAGCCTGTTTGCGGCGGCCGGCGGCAATGTCATCGGCGACGTTTTTGCCAGAACGACCGACAATGGCGCTCCGCCAGGTGTTGAACTACCGCCAAAACTTAAGCAGATTGATTTTTATGAACATCTTCAACAACTGCTTGCCATCAACAGTTATCAGCTGGGTGAAGACAGTATCGCCGGCGTTCAGGAAAAGATTTCGGCATCGATGATCAGCTTTCCGGTCAATATTGCCAGGCAGACCTGTTCCTATATTCTTAAACTTAATCCTGCAGATAAACCCGGTCTCGTCGAAAACGAACTGCATTGCATGGATCTGGCGGCAAAATGCGGCCTGCTGACGGCAAAGGTCAAACTGGTGCGTGACGGTTCAGACAACTGCGGCCTTCTTGTGCAGCGTTTTGACCGCGAATACAACGCGCAGCAAAACAAAATGCTGATGCATCATCAGGAAGATGCCTGCCAGTTTCTCGATCGTTATCCGGCCGACAAGTATCGTCTCTCGCTCAATGATATCGCCAGGGGGATTACAGAACTTTCATCGGCGGCAGAAGTAATGCTGGCAAAGCTGTTACAGCTCTACTGTTTTTCTTATCTTCTCGGAAACGGTGATCTTCACGGCAAAAATATCAGCCTGCTGGTCAGGTCAGGCAGTTCGCTGGTCGAAATGACACCTGCTTACGACCTTATCTGCACTCTAATTTACGGCGACCATAAAATGGCAATCAAGATCGACGGGCGTGACGACAACATCAAACGCAGAAATATTCTTGAGTTTGCCAGGCGTTTCAATCTGCCGCAACCTGCCGTGGAATCGATGCTCGACAAGCTTCTGCACAGGTTTACCCGGCACAGCAGAATTCTCGAAAAGATTCCGATGACCGACAGGCAGAAAGCGCTGCTGTTCAGAACGATTCAAAAGCGCATCATCGACCTGCAATAAAGTAGTCAGTCTCGCACTAAGACACTGAGACACAAAGAAAACTTATTCTTCTCGTTTTTGAACGCACAAGACAAGGCACGACTGATACTGCTCAAGATAAAATCTGCCTTGATCGGCGGCATCACCCACATCCTGTGGGCGACTGCGGATTCTGCC
>MFYY01000234.1:26202-41428 GCA_001787855.1 Candidatus Riflebacteria bacterium GWC2_50_8
AACGAGAATCGCTTCTTTTCTGTCGGGAAGGATGCGGGCGAAGTCTTTATAGTTAAAAGTAAGCAGGGCATCGCCTTTGAATTTGCCGAAGCAGTAAGCGATGAGCGCGTCGTAAACGATACCGCCATGAAACCCTTTTTCGACAGCGAGATGCAGACACTTCATGTAATCTGATGACTTCAGTTCAAGGATCTGCGCGTTTTGAACAACATTTTCGCTGATCATCTGCAATGCCGTGCCAGGCGGAATTCTAGGCGAAACCGGCAGTGAAGTAAGAACGGCATATAATTCAGCCAGCGAGTGGCTGGAAACACCCATAATGATCGATTTTTTTAACAGCTTTTCGATCCATGGCCGGGTTCGGTCATGCTGTGGATGGTTCTCGATAAGGGCAGCAACCAGAAAAGATGTATCAGCAAAGACTTTCATTTTTTCATTCCTGAAACCTGGTCAATTCTATCTTTGCGGACATTTTCGATTATATCTGAAATATCGCCCTGCAGTTCACCGGTAAAGACCAGCCAGCCATTTTCGCTCTTCAGATGAGGAGTGCCTGCAAGCGGTTTTAAAATAATCGCCTGCTCATCTTCTTCAATCTGCAGCGACGATCCCGGGCGCAAACCAAATGTATCGCGGATTTCCTTAGGAATAACAATCCGGCCGAATTTATCAATAATCGCTTCCATAAGTAACACCTCCACACCCTAAAGAGTACTTATTTATTGCCAATTGTCAATGCCATTTGCCAATTGCATATAGCAAATAAAAAAGACTCGCAGGAGTTGACTGTTGAATACACAGTAAAGCTTCATAAATGCCTTTAAAATCAGACCCTGGTTGTCAAATTTTTGATTTTATTTGTGAGCTGCCGAAGAGTCGCACGCAGAGGCGTGGAGACACTGAGAAGAATTATCTTCTCGTTCTTGAGCGCAAACGACAAGGCAGACTGATCCTGGTCAAGATGAAATATGGCCTTGATCGGCGGCGTCTGCGGATTCTGTCGCCGCGTCTTTGCGGGCGGTACGAGGCAAATCTGGCGGTGGCTGGCGATGGTGTGCGATAATGAGATTGTCATTGCATGCAGCCTGAAAAACTTTTATCATTGAGATTCAGCAGTAATTGCAGCAATGACGATACAATGGGGTTAGCCGCAGAGCTGTGGCTTATGCCTTTGGCATACGCTTCGCTACTCTCGCAATGACCAACGACAGAAGAAAGTACAGCCATTTTGCTGGTTTTATATTCGGCGACAGTGTTTCTGTCGGCATTTCTGATCTTTCTTGTACAGCCGACCAGCCTGGAACAGCTGCCTGTTCTTTTTTCAGACGCTTATGCTGGCAGGCTACGCTTACGCGCACTTTTCGCTGCGCCGGATCGGGCTGTACCGGCAGGCTTTAACTCATCTGTTGATTATGGCAGGAGCATTGGTTCTACTGCCGATTTCATTTAACCGCAGTGTGGCAGTGCCCGAAGAACCATAGCTGTGGCTTATCGTCAAGCTTTTTAAAAGCGCCGGGTTGCCGTTTTTCGTTCTGGCAGCGCTGTCGCCGCTGCTGCAGACCTGGTTCAGCCGTACCGGGCACGCGCGGGCCAGCAACCCTTATTTTCTCTTCGCCGCCAGCAACCTGGGCAGTTTTGCCGCGCTATTGCTTTATCCATCGCTAGTTGAACCATCTTTCGGTCTGACTGTTCAGGCAAATATATGGGCGGGCGGATTTGCCCTGCTGATAGTAATGCTGGTTGCCTGCCGACTCAACGTAAAATCAGAGATCGCTGATGCAGCCAAAATAGAATCTTCAGAGCGCCAGCCAGACTACGAAACCAAGCTCAAATGGCTGGTAACTGCCTTGTTTCCGTCAGCTATTCTGCTGGCAGTTACCCAGTTTATAACTACCGACATCGCACCGATTCCTCTTTTGTGGGTGATACCATTGGCAATTTACCTGATTACCTATGTAATGGCTTTCAGCAGCCATAATCTGGCGCCGACAAAGATCGAAAACCTCTTTTTTATTGCCATACTGCTATTTCCGGTCGCTTATTTCAAGCTGCAAACTATCTTGTGGGCGACAGTGCCGATTCACCTTTTCGCCATTTCGCTTTATTGCCACAGCTATCTGGCTGGCAACGTTGCTGAATACGTTATATTTACGCGGTCTGCGAGTCTTGTCAGCGCCTTGAAGGAGAGCAAAAAGATCGACTGGCGGGATTTATCTGACAATTATGAAGCGAACGCAGCAAAATATGGAAATGTTCGCGTCTGGACTGACGACAGCTCAAGCCTGTTTCCTGTGCTGCGCCTGTTCCACTGAAGTGGCGTAAAAAAATCTTGCCGGACGTAAAAAAAGAATACATTTTTCTGCCACATTACATGGTAAAATTATTGTATGAGAAAGGTTAGAAAACCTACCCGGATATGCTTTACAAACATTGTGACATGCTACGCCATCATCGCAAGTTCTGGCAGCAGGTCTTACGTTGCTATGTGGCATAGATGTTGCGAATTAGAAGCAGGTTGGGCGAGAAGAGGTTGAGAATGCATAGAATTTTCCTGTATCTTAAGCGACGCGGCTTCACGCTGGCTGAAGTTCTTATCGCTACGGTAATTGCAGGCTATTGCATATTGCCAATTGTCGGCTCAATGCAGGGCGGCATCAGACACACTGAAAACTTCAATCACCGCGAAAAACTCCGCATGCTCGCACGCTCACGCCTGAATAAAGAGCTTTCTTCGGGCGCCTTCGACCACTCAGCGATTGATACCTCAACTGCCTATCATTATGTCTATCAAATCGCAGATGACCCAAATTACCTCTCATTTGACAGCGGACTCGAGCCAAACAACGCCAGCTTCACAGATGCAACCGGTATCGACACCGATGAAGTTCTGTACAGTTATAAAGTCAGCGTTGAAGTAAAAGAGAATGTCAACGTCGCCACGACAACCGTGGGTCGGTTGATTGATCCCAAGCTGCTGACTACGCCGCGAGGACTCAAGGCAGTAGTTGTTAACGCTGAACTGCTTGACGGGCCCTATGTGATCGCAACCGATTCGATCAGTTATTTTTCGTTGCTCAATATTCCGAGTTTCGGCGACCAGTTTATCTGGATATCTAACTCGAATATGCTCAAAATACTGGCAATAGACCCTGTCACCAGAAGCATTTCCGATACGTTCTCTCTACCTCTGGTCGATGACACCAAAGGGAACAATGATGACGCGCAAAACGCTAATCGGCCATGGAACATCGACATTCATCCGACGCGCAAGATTGTCGGAATTCAGTGCGAAAGCACCATAAGACTGCTCAACATTGACCAGTCAAGTGCGAGCTATGGCAAGTTTGAAATTGTCGCCACACACCCTCTGGGTGTGGCGGACGAAAGGTATGCAAAAATTGATAAAGACGACGCCACCAAGGCAGAAGCAGATCGTGGGTTTGTGTTCAGGCCAGATGGCAAATATTTTTTTGTCACCAGTCACTGCAATAAATACCTTTACGTCTATAAAATAGATGTCGCAACTGACACTTTGAACTGGCCACCGCCGGTAACATTGGTAACAGGGGTAGACCTGAACGCAGATAGTGATACAGATAACGAAATATTTTCCGATCTTACTGCTGGCCAGGACGGTTGCCTCTACCTGGCAATAAGAGACGAAAAAATTGTTATTAGATTCCCCATGTATCCAGAATCATTTACTGCAAGCTGGAACTATGAAAAGATGCCCAAACCCACGGGTGACAAAAAACCTAACACTGTCTGCACCTCAAGCGATGGCAAATTTGTCTATGTAGTTGATAGCGAGACAAAAGCCTTCATTGCCAAGTATCGCTCCATGCCATTTTCGAAAATAGGAGTCTCAGACTTTACTTCAGAGGAAGTTTTGAGAGACATAATAATTTCACCAGATTCAAAATATCTGATGATGACTGACAAGAAAAATGCAACCAACATGGGGGGCCTCCGAATCGCCACGATCAGCAGCATCCTCTTTGGTGACGGCAACGTTGTTCCAACCACTTCAGCTTATCCATACAAGATAACAGCTGACCTGGCAATTTCATCGCCAGTCGGCTACGAAGCATTATTCTCTCATAAAGACGTGGCCGAACTATATTTTGTCAATATTGCCAGCATAGCCGCCGGGGTTTACACGACCTCCATACCACCAGACCGAATTCTTACCTACGACAGTTCAACAAAGCCCTGCGCCGACATTTCGACGCGCAGAGCCGAATATCTGATCGTTGGTGCCGGGAACGACAACACTGACAGCACGATTGAATATTTAGACCTGCACACATTCAAGTTCGATTACGACCGCAGCCTGGTTGCTCGCGAGGTGCCAAAAAACATCGGCGGCAGCGCGCAGGGCACAAAATTCAAAGTATGCTTTGGTGTCGCTACCAGCGGTATTGATACTTATGACTCGGTTTATGGCGTAAGAACTCATTACCAAGACTGCGGAAACGGCCAAGTGGTAGCTTATTCCACTGATGACGAAACGGTAAGGATCGCGACCTATTCAACAACAGATATTGCAACTTACTCAGATAACTTCTTCGCAAATCTCGAAATACCGGGGGGAACATGGAATGAGAACGGTTATTGGATCCCAAGTGCTCCTGTAGCTAGTGGCCTTCCCGGCGAGCTATGCAGAGACGTCAACGTTGCCACGGTCTGGGTGCCGCAGGATATGAAAGCCATGACCAACGGCGGCTTTCTCATGCTCTTCCAGAAGGCCGACGGCAATGCCATGCTTGACTGGGTCGGCAAGATCAAATGGGGAACTTCGAATAGAGGCAGATACCAGCGCTTCGCCCGCTGGATCACCACTGCGAACAATAATTTCCCACCGCCTTACGCGCAAAACATCGCGATAAGCCCTGACGAAAGATTTCTGGCGATAGAATGCAAGGGAACACAAAACAAAGTTTATCTTTATGATTTTGCCAACAACAACTTCGGTCACGAAACTCAGCTTACCGGGTGGGTAGTGGATTACCGAACCATGAATAACACTACCTGGACCTTTGGCAACGCTACGGATACCTGTCTTTTTACGGTTTCTAATCCAACTCTGGCAAACGGAATCAAGTTAAAGAATGCAATTACCTCACGCGAAACCTGGAGAAGCTACATAGATTATCCGGGCAATTATGCTCTTCTGCTTACTGATAGTGTTGCCGGCGACAACCGCCCCGGGAAACGCGATGCAAACAAAAGATTCTTCGGCTACTTTACCCCAGAAACAGCCGCTGAAGAATTTGCAGTAGCAGCCATAGATCCAGCCCGACTGTTTTATAACCATGAGCTCAAAGGCTCACATTCACTTAACGCCCTCAGCAATTTTACTTTTACCGCGAATCAGGACCCCCTCTCAAGCAGCATTATCCAAGTCGACCAGTGCACCAATGGCGGCAATATTCAACTTGGGATACACACCAACCCTTCTGCAGGCGCCATTGCTGGCGTAACAACCCCAAGCGTCAGCGCTGACAAAGACAGACAGACACAATCTATGGCTGGCTGGACAGCGATCGGCTCAGAGAGCACCCGGCCATTTAACTTTAATCCGACTTTTCTCAGAGCTTACGACCTTGCCGGCTGTACAAACGATCCTGATTCCGCTCTGGCATTCTCGCGTGACCTTGCCAACCCGATACTCTTTCAGTTTGACACTGTCCAGGATGATATCTGGGCGCTGAAACCCGGCAAATCTTTCACCCGGATAGACGTCGGCGAAACCCTTGGTGTTGCAGATAAGCAGATGGTAATCAGCCCAGACGGGCAGAAACTGATCTTTGCCGAAGACACCGTTAGTAAGAGAATTTTTATCAATAACATTGGCAACCCTCAGGACGACTTCTTCGACGGCACACCAAAGACCCAATCATCGCTTGCTCCTGCCAGTTTTGGCAGCCTCATAACAACCGTTGCCATGGACAAACCTCCGCGTGCCATGGCAACCAAACCTTTCAACACGATCAAATCGACATCTCACCTCGGAAAATACGAGCAGCTGGCCACATTCTCAGTAGTCGTTATGGGTAACAACAACGCGGCACTGGCCAGCGGCGGCATTTACATTATGGGCGGCGCGGTCAGCACCGCGGCAGTGCCTTCCAAAAACATTTTCCGTTTCAACCCGGTGTCACCGCCGGCTGTCGGTGTCGATGTCGCACCGCTGGCATCACCCGCCTCATTGACTCTCGCAGTAAAAAATAATTCGGTCGTCGCCTACGACAATATGATCTACAGCCTCAATGGTGCCAGCGGCACTGCTGCTGCCGATGCTTCCGCATGGGTACAACGCTTCAACCCCGCTGACGGATCAGTGGTTTCGTCGGCAGACGAATTGCCGCAGACCGTTTCTCCATCGGGAGCATACGTTGCCAGCACCACGCCGATTACGTATGTGTACGGCACCACGATTGTAACGGCCTCACACGAGGAAGGTGGGGATGAGCTTTACAAGCTTTTTGACGGCACTTCGGCTAACTGGGAGACAGACGCCCCGATGGATTACGTTAACAATCCACCATGGTTCGCGATCGACCTGGGAGCTGGAAATGAAAGAACTGTTGATAGTATTGAAATTACCTGCGATGGTGATAGATTGAAAAACTTTAAATTTCAAGGCAGCAATGTCCCAACCCCTTCCACGGCCAGTGATTCTGCAGACTGGACCACATTATCTTCCGGCACAGGGGCGGACAGCACTAGCCTGCAAACCTTTTCCATTGGCACTCCGGCAAGTTACCGACACTATCGCGTGGTGTGTTTGAGCAGCTGGAGCGGCTCTACTGCTGAAATAGAAATAATAGCGTTTAAAATGATCGACTCCCTGGGAGCTTCAGTAACCGGGATGCCGCTTATGACCAAGATCATGAACGACGCGCGCGACACTACCTACACAAAACTGACTGGCGCTGCCGCCTGCATGACGCCTTATGGCATTGTAACTGCAGGAGGATTAAGCACTGGTGGCGTTACTCAGGCCGGAGCATATGTTTACTGGCCGCACGCAATTGATAAATACACAGATGCGACCAACCATTCTTTTGGCATTTCGCGCTCGTTGCCGCCAATAAACACGGTAGTGTTCGGGCATAGTCTGGTCTGGCACAAAGGGAAAGTCTATCGCATCGGCGGCTACACCGGCGGCACCACCAACGCCCTTAACATCGATATTTTTGACTTTGACAACAACATATGGACGCCTGTAAACTACAACAGCGCCGCTTATTTTACCGACATTACCGGCGCGACGGTTACCCTGGCTCAGCCGGCTTATGCTGCTGTCTGCTCGTTTGGCGACGAAATCTTTATTTTTGGCGGCATAATCAGCACAACCTTTCAAAATACCGCCTATGCATGGAACCCTGAAACCAGCGTAGTCAGACAGCTAGCTAACATGCCGGCAGCAAGAGCCTACTTTTCGGCGGTTCCCTGCGGTTCTTCGATCTACCTGATCGGCGGCGGAAGTTCGGCAACGCCAACCGATAATTCACCGATTCACAAATACACCCCCTGAGGCAAAAGAGGAGAGCCAAAAGAAGAGTCTCACGCGGAGACGCTGAAAGGATATTATGACAGAAAAAAGAATTTTGCCCTGTTCTTCCTCTGCGGACTCTGCGCCTCTGCGTGAGAAAAATTTTTTATGAAGATTCAGTTAAGAAAAGGTTACACTCTGATGGAAGTGCTGGCCGGGCTGGCCATCATTTCGATCGTGTCGAGCATAGTACTGCCGGGCATGGCTAACTTTTTTTCTGGTATGCAGGTAAAGGCCGAAGGTGAAATTTTTGTGCAGAACGTCAGACTGGCGCGCTACAAGGCAATCGAAGAGCAGGCAGTGTATCGCCTGATTTTCGATACTGCCAACCCGGCAAGCGAAGCGCCCTCAGCATACCGCGTGCAGGTACATAGCGCTTTTGACGACCCTCCTGTCGGCACATATGATGCAGGCACCTACGATGACGGCAACTATGACAGCTCATACTGGTTCGATGCAATCGAAGCCGAAGAAATTATTTTCGACACCGGCACCGAAGTAAAAACCAATCTTCCGCGAACCCTTTACTTCTGGCCGAATGGGCAGATCCGCCTGGGCCCAGACATTACCAACCCCGGCCTCCCCGCCAACGACACCATTGCTGAGTGTTATATCGGTTTCGGCTACGGCAGTTCAGGCATCAAGGTAATCGTAACCCCGATGGGTGTTTTCAGCTCAGAGTCCTACGCTGCCGATCTGGTAGATATTACCAATGACACCGAGGTCTTGTGGTAAATGAATATTATTAAAAGTTTGCGAAGAAAGGGTTTTTCGCTGGCAGAGATTATCGTTTCCACCATAGTAATGACCATGCTGATGGTAAGTGTCATCGGCTACATTCAATATAGTGGCATAATCTGGCAGGATGGCTACAGCAAGATTTCTGGCGCCAATTACATGCGTATGATCACTGAACTGATCCGCCAGGATCTGATGCGGGCAGCCAGTATCACAGAACCTGCAGCACTTATTGGAGGAAACGCAACGCCGACCAGTATGCTGAGATATTCCATTACAGGAATTACCGGCGCCACCTTTACCATCGCTGTCGACACAACAGAGACCTGTCTCAAAAGATATTCAGCCCCAATCATTTCGACCATGACAACCCGCATTGCAAGAAACGTTGCCTCATTTACCGCTACGCGCCTTTCGACCTGGACTGTGCAGATACATATCGAACTGCAGAATGACGACCCCGAAGAAGATGGAACCTACCGGATAATCGCCAGCGAGACACTCTCTTTTATGGCTCCTGGAGCTGGCTGAGGACACACACATGAACAACGAGAAACCACGCGGAATGGCCGGCACGATCATGGTAATCATGGTATTTGGTCTGCTGGTTTCGATTTCTACGGCTTATATCAAAATGGTGCAAACCGAAACTCAGGTACAGGGCATGATCGACAACTCAGATCGCGCCCTCGATGCGGCGTTTTCAGGGGTTAATATGGTCATGGCAATTACTCAGAGCCAGAAACTGATGTTTACAGATGATTCGACAATCGCCAAAGAACGCCGCTATTTTATCGCGCCGGCCCCGTTAACCACAGACTGGACAACGGGACTGAACACTCCTTTCAGTGCGGCGGTTTACCCAAACGCCACCAACACTGACTGGTTCTACCTCGACGAAAGTCTCGCAACCTTCGATTATGGCGAAACCGGCAGCAGCACTAAGCCCTATCATTTCAGAGTTACTTCTTACCCAGGCACGACTGCTGCAGGCGTAATCATACCGGCCAGCTACACAATCAAGGCACAGGGCCGGTTTCTGGTTTACAGCGGCGACTCGACCAGCGTTCTCGCCACATACACCTCTCAAATCATAGCAGATTGTGAGATCAATTTTCCCCGCAAGGTGGTTCAGCTCAAGCGCTGGCGCTATATGCCTTTTCAGTCTGACTTAGATTTTTTCAAAGCCGTGCGTTACTGAGCGAACTGATCTGTCGGCGACCGCTTTATGTAAGACGCCAACTCATGAGCTTATCCGCAGATGAAGACCAGATAAGCGCCGATTAACCGCAAGAGCGACAACCCTGCTTCGCTGAAGCTACTCAAGGCAGGCAATCCACGGGCACGAAAAAAGCAGAACAATGCTGAAGCGAACAAAGTAAGTAGAATCAGCACGATATACTGAGGCTGAATAGCAATCGAACACAGATGTAACTACGATGGCGGCCTTGCCAGGAACGAAGATAAGCAATGTGAATTTTTGACCGGGAATTGCCGGGGTTCTTTGCGGCTTTGTGTCTTTGTGCGAGGCGTTGTATAATAGGGAAAACGCGGGGTGGAGGTTTGTTATGGCGGGATCGGTCAAAAAAAAGCAGCAGCGCTATTCTTATGCAGATTATCTGACCTGGGATGACGACAGGCGCTATGAAATAATCGACGGTGAAGTTTTCGATATGACTTCGCCGAGTGTTATGCATCAAAGCATTTCCATGGAGCTTGCAAGGCTATTTGCGAATTTCTTTGAAAATAAACCATGCAGAGTATTCGCGGCACCCCTTGACGTGCTTCTGGCAAAAAACACAAAAAGAGACGACGAAATTTTTACAGTGGTGCAGCCCGACATCATGGTGGTCTGCGACCCGAAGAAGATTGAGGAACGCGGCATTGTCGGCGCGCCAGATCTGGTGGTCGAGATCATTTCACCGTCAACTTCGTCAAAAGACAATATAATCAAGCGCCGGGTCTACGAACAGGCCGGTGTTAAAGAGTTCTGGCTGGTGCATCCGGTTGATCGCCTGATCAGAGTCTACAAACTCGGCAAAGACGGGTTGTTCGAGCGCGAGGATATTTATGACGACAGCGCCCAGATAGCGATTGCGCAGTTTGCGGGTTTGAGCGTCGACTGCCGCCGGTTGTTTCCACCTCTGCCGAAGGTGAAACGTGTAAAATCGCCGCCACCGCCGAAGTATGGGTAAAATTCTCTTGACGCTGGCAATCTTAATTGCGATATAATAATTTTGCCAAAGGACTTTGCTAAAGAGGGGCAAGATGACAACAAGAACTGTTCACGAAAAAAGAATACTTAAAGAACTCCAGGGTATGCCTGAGTCAGCCCTCTTAAAGATTGAAAAAGTTATCCGGCTGTTAAAAGAAGATTTTTGGGGCAAAAAAAGTGATGAGAATTCTACTGAGAGACTGCTGGCCTTGTGCGGATCATGGAAAGACACCCGACCTGTTCAGCAACAGATAGAAGATGTTTACGCAGCCAGAACTCCTTCTGAAGAGCGCGAATCTTTACGATGAAGTATTTGCTCGACACGAATATCTGTATTCACTTTTTGAACGGAAATAAAAAGATCGCCGATTGCTTTAAGAAAGCAGGCGCAGAAAAGCTGGCTATAACCACAAGTGTGCTTGCCGAACTCTATTTCGGAGCCTACAACTCTGCAAAGGCAAAAGAAAACCTTGATAAGGTAGAACTTTTCAAGAGAGAAATCGATATTTTCTGATTCAGAAGACTCAGCAAAAGTGTTTGGCCAACTGAAAGCAGAATTGAGGCGCAATCGGCAAGCCGACCCAGGACTTTGACCTGTTGATTGCCGCAATATCGATCAGCAGAGGTTTTACAATTGCAACAGGGAACATCCGCCATTTTGAAAATATTCCAAACCTGAAGCTGAAGAACTGGCTAGACGACTGATAAAAATTCAACCCGGCAAAGACAGGCTGTTCGGGCGCGAAGATATTTATGATGACAGCGCCCAGATAGCAATCGCGCAGTTTGCTGGTTTGAGCGTCGACTGCCGCCGGGTTTTTCCACCCCTGCCGAAAGTTAAGCGGGTAAAGTAATCGCCGCCAGCGGTGAAGGATTCGTAAAGTTGTAATCAGAAAAAAGAGCTTACTTTTTATCCAGAAATTCATGAACGGTCAGGCCGATATCGCGACAGATCTGCTTGAGATCAAGAAGCATTTCGATGACTTCCTTCAGGTTTTTGTTCAGCTCATCCAGAGATTCGCCTTGCGAATGAGCACCTGGAAAACCGGGTACATAACCGACATAAAGACCCGTGTCGCGGCACTTTTCGATGACCGCAGTAAAAACTTTCATAGAAGACCTCACGCAAAAAATTATTCTTCTAATATAAATTCTATCATTGTTAGATAGACAGGCAAATACATTATTTCATATTACGCGATTACACTTGGGCGCGCCGTTCCCGTGACGACCGAGTATGACCAAATACCTGTGGTCACGATTCCGAGCACCCTGCTTCGCTGAAGCTACGCAGGGCAGGCAATCCATGAGCACGAAAAAAGCAAAACAATGCTGAAGCGAACAAAATAAGTAGAATCAGCATGATATACTGAGGCTGAATGATAATCGAACAAGATGTTACTACGATGGCGGCTTTGCCAGGAACAAAGAGAAGCAATGTGAATTTTTGACCGGTAATTGCCGGGGTTCTTTGCGGCTTTGTGTCTTTGTGCGAGGCGTTGATAATAGGGAAAACGCGGGGCGGAGGTTTGTTATGGCGGGATCGGTCAAAAGAAAGCAGCAGCGCTATTCTTATGCAGATTATCTGACCTGGGATGACGACAATCGTTACGAGATAATCGATGGTGAAGTATTCGATATGACTTCGCCGAGCATTATGCATCAGAGCATAAGTGGTGAATTATTCAGACAGATGGCTAATTTTTTTGATAATAAACCATGCAGAGTATTCGCGGCACCCCTCGATGTGCTGCTTGCAAAAAATGCTGGCAAATCCGACGAAATATTTACCGTGGTGCAACCCGACATCATGGTGGTCTGCGACCCGAAGAAGATTGAGGAACGCGGCATTGTCGGTGCGCCAGATCTGGTGGTCGAGATCATTTCACCGTCAACCTCGTCAAAAGACAATATCATCAAACGCCGAATCTACGAGCAGGCTGGCGTAAAAGAATTCTGGCTGATAAGCCCGCTCGAACGCCTTATAAGAGTGAATAAACTCGGCATTGATGGTTGCTTCGAGCGTGAAGAAATCTATGACGATACAGCACCGATAGCGATCGCGCAGTTTACAGGTTTGAGCATCGACTGCCGCCGACTGTTTCCACCCCTGCCGAAGGTGAAACGTGTAAAATCGCCGCCACCGCCGAAGTATGTGTGAAGCAGGACCGCTGTTTCCAGCGTCGCTTCAGGCTGCTTTCTGCTGATCTGTAATGCCGTTGTTCCAGAGCTCGTTGCAGAAGATGTAATGCCAGGCCGTTTTCTTTTGCTTCTCCGCTAAAGCCATACGATTGTCACTGTCGATAACGCAAAACAATCCAACCGAGTCAGGATTTTTTCTGGAAATTTTTGCTGCAAATTCAGGTGGTGTCGAGTTGATAAGGTTAACAAAACGCTTGATGAAAATTGATATGACATAACCATGATTTCAATCGTTTCGGGTGTGGTAGCATAGGTTTGAAACAAAAAGCTCCTGATTAGAACTAAGATTTTCGGAGGGATTTACATGAATAAAACCGTTTGTGCGTTATGTGTTTTCGTTCTTTTACTGGTTACATTGTCTGTTCAGGCTGCGCCCAGCCAAGATACCCTTAAAAAGTTCGAGACTCCAATAATGGGGATTAATGATTTAATCGAAAAAGAGAGAGTGAAGCTCCTGACAAACAATGAAATTGCACAACTTACCAAACACATGAAAACATTGCTGGGTTTCCCTGACAAGGATTTCCCCAGCGAACTTCTTGGACATGTTGAAGGAATTGCCATCACAGTGAGAGAGATGTTGAAAATGCACCAGTCCGGCCGAGACATCGAAGTGGCAGTGAAGACCGCTGAAATGCTCCGGGCAAAAGTTGTTGCCATACCTTCTGAAATACAACGATCGCAAGTAGTCGCAGGAAACAGCAAGATTCTCGATCAGGTGAAAACCGCCGTTCTGGGAATAAATTATATTACCGAACACTCCATCGGTAGAGATATGACCAGCAGCGAAATAAAGAAAGTTGGCCAGTATATATCGATCCTCCTGAAAATTTCAGACAAGGATTTTCCCCGTGAACTCCTGGGACATGTTGAAGGAATAAGTATTGTAGTTCGCGAAAAATTGACCGATAAACCTGATGGAGCGCAAACAAGAGCTCTTGCTGAAAAGCTTAGAGCAAAAGTGTCGGCAATAGAATAACGTTTTATCTCACCCCCTTCCCAGGTGCATTCTCTGGCCTGGGAAGCAGTTCTCAATGTGGCAAGGACAGGCTCCCGTATGACGCTGATTGAAAAATTTCAGGCGTTGAGGACTTCAGATCATGGCTGCCACAACACATAGATAAACAGATTGTTGACTACCTACGCCACAAATATCTCAAGAGGAGTTCCCTGAGTGCATACTTAGAGACAGCTTTTCACACTGATATGATGGAGAGTAAAATGAGCGAGACAACAACAATTGACATTTCCGGGCTGGTTAAATCTGATGAGCTTGAGGAAATAAACTCTTTCACTGTTTTTTCGCCCGTTCAGTCGCTTGTAATTATCGGGTGTTTAGTGATTGTAGCGCCTCACATCGAGAGAATGTCGAAACAATATCAGGTTCTGGAAATCTTCTTCCCGGTGTTTGTAATTCTATTCTGTTTATGCTTGTTAACTCTCTTTCCATACCTGGACATAACTGGCATATTGATCCGAGAAGCTACTAAGCAGGACACACATTTACACCTTACTGTTTCTCAGGAGAAGATAACAGTAGAAACCGATAGCAAGATGTACCCAACGATAACGATATATGCCCTTGCATTGTTTTACGGATTTCCGGCCCGCGAAATTCCATTGAAAATGATCACTGAGTGGGAAATTGGCGAATCACATATATATCTCTTTCGGAAGGGAGAAATCCTTCTATTCTTTCCACGCCGATTTCTTGATGAAAAGGCTCTTCAGGCCTTTCGCGGAATTATCGGCAGCAACGCAGTAGAACGCAAGAAATAAAGAGACCTTCCTTGGACTTGCTAATGGTTTTTGCAGCGAACAAAAACAAGTAGAATCAGCATGATGTACTGAGGCTGAAAGGCAATCGAACAAAGACGTGTTGATAACTACGATGGCGGCCTTGCCAGAAACGAAGATAAGCAATTTGCATTTTTGACCGGGAATTGCCGGGGTTCTTTGCGGCTTTGTGTCTTTGTGCGAGGCATTGTATAATAGGGAAAATGCGGGGCGGAGGTTTGTTATGGCGGGTTCAACCAAACGAAAGCAGCAGCGCTATTCTTATGCAGATTATCTGACCTGGGATGACGACAATCGTTACGAGATAATCGACGGTGAAGTATTCGATATGACTTCGCCAAACTTTACACATCAGAGCATAAGTGGTGAGTTATTCAGGCAGATGGCTAATTTTTTTGAAGACAAACCCTGTAAAGTTATCAGCGCACCTTTTGATGTGATTCTGACAAAAAACGCAAAGAAAGACGAGGAGATTTTTACAGTGGTGCAGCCCGACATCATGGTGGTCTGCGACCCGAAGAAGATTGAGGAACGTGGCATTGTCGGCGCACCCGATCTGGTGGTCGAGATCATTTCACCGTCAACTTCGTCAAAAGACAATATAATCAAGCGCCGTATATACGAACAGGCCGGTGTCAAAGAATTCTGGCTGATAAGCCCGCTCGAACGTCTGATCAGAGTGAATAAGCTCGGCAAAGACGGGCTCTTCGGGC
>MFYY01000234.1:41450-45567 GCA_001787855.1 Candidatus Riflebacteria bacterium GWC2_50_8
GGCTGTTTCCACCCTTGCCGAAAGTGAAGCGGGTAAAAGGCCCACCAGCCGCTGAATATTCTTAAGACAGAACCCATAAGAGTTTATCCACAGATGCAGGTCAGCTAAGCACCGATTAACCGCGAAAGCTTTGGAGTCGCAGAAAAACGATAGATGGGTGAGCGTTAGCGCTTTGTCAGCTGTTCGGCGAGTTTTTCAGCCTTTAACAGCAGTTCAGGCCGGTCTTTTGCTGAAACGTCACCCATAAGATTGCCGGCATGAAGGATGTGGAAATCGGCAAATTCAAAATACTCACGCAAACGGGCATATTTGGCGGTAACCTCGGCGTATTCTCCTTCAGCAGCGCCCTGAGTAAAAATGAAAACAACTTTCTTGCCGGCGGCCAGGCGCGACTTTTGCGGCCCGGTTATGAACGTCGGATTGAGCAGGGAAAAAGTTCGATCGAGAAACAGCTTGAACTGGCCAGAAACATCGCCAAAATAGTTGGGAGAAGCATAAACAATTATGTCTGACTTGTGCATTTCAGCGAAAACTTCTGACAGGTCGTCTTCAATTACGCATTTATCGCTACCGGTTTTGCAGGCTCCACAGGCCTTGCAGCCTTTGTATTGCATGCATTCGAGAAAAAAAGATTGGGTCTCAGCACCTGATGCCGCGGCTTTTTCAAGAAATTTTTGCGCGAGAATACTGCTGTTGCCATTTTTTCGTGGGCTTCCAAGAACTGCCATAACTTTCATCGCAAACCTCCCGAGGTTAATTGATTGAGGTCAGTTAATCAATAAAGGTGGCGGTAATCTTTACTGGAACCTTATTGGTTCGGCAGCTGTAGGAATTATTGCCAGTATAGGTAAGCTCGATCCAGTCAGCCCCAGCAGTGATTTTCGCTGTTTTCCCATCAGATTTGACCGATCCAGAGATCGGCGCTGATGGGATGTTTGGGTCATTGCCAGCAAAAGAAGCCAGAACTTTGCCGGGATTGTTTGGATCAACAACAGCTATAACCCTGTAGGTATCAAGAACAGCCTCAATCTTTTCGCTGGTGCAACAAATGATTTCACCGCGGGCTTTTTTAAAAAGAGCCTTTACTTCCAATTTGCCGGTTCGGAGAGGGATTTTCAATATGTTATTGCTGTTTAGCGCGACTCTTTCAGTTCTGAGGCTCTGCAACTCATTTATTGTGTTCTGAAGGGCTGGTTTTCTTTCATGAAGCATCTCAAAACGAAGATTTTCCAGAATTTTTTCCTGCTCTGAAGTTGTCAGCCTGTTCCATTTCTGCTGGTCACAATCAAATTGGTCCTGGCTGTAAACAGCTGTTGAAGCTGAAACGACTACCAGCAAAGATATAATCAGCAATTTAAATTTTTCTGTCAGGCTCATTGTTTCTCTCCATGCGGTCAGATGTGCTGAAGTTAGCATATTTCATGCCAAAAGAATCAAGTGCCTTAACCATAGATTTGATGGGGAATACCTGAAAAAGAGAATCAATAATTGCTGAATTACCATCGTAAAGTTGCCGGAAATTACACCTGCTGAAAAGCAGGATCCAACTAAAATCTGCGCGAACTGTTTCTGGCGGCAGAATTTATTATGTGTGGCACATAATCGTGGTTTAGCTTATTATTGGATATCCTCAGTACAGATGAGAGGGGCGCTGGATGTGAAAAGAACAGAAACAGCAGTTCGAGAGACCAGAATTTTTCTCAGAGTCGGTAAATGTCGCTGTCAGCAGTGGTTTTGTCGATTGTTGCTACTTTTTGCGGTGTTTGCTCTGGCGGCCAGCAGTTCACAGGCGCTACAGGGGCAGGAAACCGCGGAGCCGTTTCAGAAAGTTTTTCCGGGCGAAGGCCGAAGCGAAGTTGTACAAAACCCTTTTAACCGCGAAGGCGATGCTTTTCTCGACAGGGTGCAGAAACAGACTTTCAGATATTTTACCGACTGCGTCAACCCAACTAACGGCCTGGTAATGGACAAAGCGCTAAACCTGCCAGCCAGTGAAGCTTTTGTCGACTTTTCGCATTCGGCGGCCAGCATTGCCGGAGTTGGTTTTGCGCTGACCGTTTATCCGGTCGGGGTCGAACGTGGCTGGATGACTCGCGATTCGGCACTGGCGTTAACGCGCACGACTTTGAAGTTTTTTTACGACAAAATGAAGCACCAGCACGGCTTTTTTTACCACTTTGTCGATATGCACACCGGCGAAAGAGCTATGAATTGCGAGATTTCATCGATAGATACCGCGATATTTCTGGCCGGAGCCCTATTTGCCGCTCAGTATTTTAACGACCGCGAAATTCACGAACTGGCTGAACAGCTCTATTCGCGCGTCGACTGGGTCTGGATGTGCGGTGGCAAAAAATACGTATCGATGGGCTGGACTCCAGAGAAAGGCTTTATACCGGCATCCTGGGACCACTATTCAGAGGGTCTGCTGCTTTATATCTTAGCGCTTGGCGCGCCAGAACACCCGGTATCAGCCGAGTTATGGGATTTTCAGCGGATATGGGGTCGCTATCGCGGCCATACCTGCCTGATCAATCCGCCGCTGTTTACCCACCAGTTTCCGCAGGTCTGGCTTGACCTGCGCGGCAAACGCGACCGCTACGCTGATTATTTTGAAAGTTCGCGCCAGGCCACATTGGCTAATCGCGCGTTCTGCCTCGATCTGCAGCCAGCCTTTAAAACGTTTGGCGAAAATCGCTGGGGACTGACCGCCTGTATCGGACCAGATGAATACCAGGCCTACGGCGCACCGCCCAACGCGGCAATTGTTGACGGAACCGTTGCGCCGGCCGCGGCTGCCTGTTCGATCGTTTTTACACCAGATCTGTCGTTGTCGGCATTACGCGAGTATTACACCAACCCGCTACTGACACAAAAATTTGCTGGCCGCCTGCTCGGTCGGTTTGGACTGACTGATTCATTTAATCTTGATCGCGATTTCGTGGCTTCTGAAGCATTCGCGATCAACCAGGGCCCGATGCTGCTGCTGATCGAAAACGCGCGCAGCGGCCTGGTCTGGCAGCATTTTATGAAGATTCCCTGGGTTGTTGCCGGCATGCAAAGTGCGGGATTTAGAACTGCTATCGGCGAAAGCAACCCGCCAGCCGGCACAGCGGTTTACGAAACCGCTGCCTATATGCCGCACCAGCGGCCGGTTTACGAAAGCCGGCCAATGCCTGATGGATTCATAACAGCAGATGCTGACTTTGCCGACCCGGTCTGGAACGCCGCCTTTCCGATGATGCTCGACAGTCGTAGCGTGCAGACTATCATAAAACCGCCGCAGCGCAATGATTATTGGGTTCTCTGGCGCATGCTGAATAACAGTAAAAGCCTGTTTCTGCGCTTTGACGTGCATGACAGCACACCACATGCTGCCAACGCTGACGACAGGATGTATCTCGACGACTGCATCGAGATTTATCTGAACGCGCGCAATCAGACGTTCAGCTGGAGCGCCGCTCATAATTACCAGGTCATTTTTTCACCTGACGCCAGCGGCAAAAGCCTGCGCGTCAGGGAATTCATGAAAGGTGACGAACTTACCGGCCACCTGAAATGGAAATACAGCCGCCACCAGAGTGGCTACAGTGTAATTCTCGAAGTGCCACGACCTGAATTCGAGCTTACCGATATAGACAGCTTTGCCGCCTCAATTGCGGCACACAATGTCGATGCCGACGCGACGATCGACGTCAAATACAACTGGTTCTTCACTCTGCCTTCGCTGATGCTTGGCGAAATCAGGCTGCTGAAGCAGAATCAGGATTAACCAGTCATGAAACATCGAACTTTAATATTGCTTCTAATGCTGCTATGCCTGTTTACCGCCGGACCGGCAGTTTCCAGCGAACCCGAAGTACGATTGACCGTATGGGCAATGGGCAATGAAGGCATTCTGATCAGAAACATGGCGGACCGTTTTGAAGCCCTGCACCCGAATGTTCGTATTATTACCCAATCTATACCCTGGGCGGCGGCGCACGAAAAACTGGTTACCGGCATTATCGGCGGCATGGCACCCGATATCAGCCAGCTCGGCACGACCTGGATGGCCGAGTTTCAGTCGATGCAGGCTCTTGAACCACTCGACACACACCTGCAGAAATCGACGCTG
>MFYY01000234.1:45612-50307 GCA_001787855.1 Candidatus Riflebacteria bacterium GWC2_50_8
GACACCCGTGTATTCTTTTACCGCACCGACATCGCGGCGGCAGCAGGTTTTGCGGAGTTTCCAAAAACCTGGAATGAACTCAAGGCGCTGGCAACAGCAATAATGCAGAACAAGGCGAAGCAGGGGCAACCCGGATTCGCGATTTCGCTGCCAACCAACGACTGGCAGATTTTTCTGATGTTCTTCTGGCAGGCCGGCGGGCAGTTGTTTCCGGAAGGCGGCAACAGTCCACTCCTTAGTGCCGAACCGGCAATCAAAGCCTTCGATTTTTTGCGCAGTTTTTTTGTCGAGAATCTTGCCTCGCTGACCTCGGGTCGCGACATGGATCTTCTCACCGCCTTTGAAAGCGGATTTTTTCCGATGTTTATCGCTGGGCCATGGATGGTTTCCAGCATAGACAGCGGCAAGCCGCAACTAGCGGGCAGCTGGACGACGGCACCAATGCCGGCAGATCAGCGCTCAGCCTCGTTTATCGGCGGCAGTAACCTGGTCATGTTTAAAAGCAGCAAAAACAAGGAATGGGCCTGGAAGTTCATCGAATTCATGATGACCGCAGAAAATCAGGTCGCCTGGTATGAATTCTCAAAAAATCTGCCGGCGTCGCGAGCGGCATGGAACGCGCCGGCACTTGCCGAAAACGCGCATTTAAAAGCTTTTCGCCAGCAACTCGAAAATGCGGTGGCACCGCCGATGATTCCGGAATGGGAACAGGTTGCCAACGCCCTTTCAGATGTTGTCGAACCGGTAATGCATGGTAAACACACCGCTGCTGAAGCGGTAGCAAATGCTTCGACGAAAGCAGCCATAATTCTGCATAAACCAGAGAAAGCAGCTGGCGCAACAGGTCTGAAACAGCTGGCGCTGATTCTTGCAGGTGCCGTAGCACTGCTGGTATTTGCATTTTTCCGCTGGGGCCCGAAAGAGCGCGACGCCATCAGCAACCGCCGCTTTCAGCCGGAAGCGCTGGTTTTCGTGTTGCCGGCCGTCATTCTGCTGGTGACTTTTCTATTTCTGCCTATCGTCGCCTCATGGTTTGCGAGTTTCACCAACTGGAATATCTACGGCATCAGCGACCCGTCAAATGTGGTCTGGGTCGGCTTCGACAACTACCGGCAGCTGCTTGCCGACCCGGTTTTCTGGATATCGCTGCGCAACAGTCTGCTGTTCACAGTTATCGGAGTGCCACTGAACCTGACCTGCTCGCTGCTGATGGCGCTGCTGCTTAACCGCGAGTTCATACGCTTCAAGGCGCTGTTTCGCATCGGCTTTTTCATTCCCTGCATCACGACGATGGTTGCTGTGGCAGTTATCTGGCGCTGGCTTTACAACCCTGAATTCGGTCTGTTGAACATGGCCCTTGGCTGGCTCGGCATTTCGGGGCAAAACTGGCTGGCAAACCAGTGGCTGGCTCTGCCTTCGCTGATTGTAATGGCAGTCTGGAAAGGCTTCGGCTACAACATGATCATTTTTATCGCGGCCCTGCAGTCGATCCCCGACACGCTTTACGAGTCAGCCGAAATCGACGGCGCCAACGACCGCCAGCAGTTCTGGCACATCACATTGCCGATGCTGCGGCAAACGACCTTTTTTGTAATGATCATGACCAGTATCGGATTTCTCCAGTTCTTCGCCGAGCCCTACATCATGACCGGCGGCGGCCCGCTCAACCAGACAATGTCTGTGGTTCTCTACATGTATAACCACGGCTTCAAATTCTACAATCTCGGCTATGCGTCGAGCATCGCCTACGTGCTGTTCGCGCTGATTTTGATGTTCACGCTGGTGCAGAGCATTGTCAAATCCCGCCTGGAAGGAGGCCGCAAATGAGCATGGTAGCGACCACCGCAAACTGGCAGAAAACCGGCTTCTTCGTCTTTCTCTGCATATCGGTATTCTGCACGCTGTTTCCGTTTATCTGGATGGTGTCGACCTCATTCAAGGGGCCGGCCGAAATATTCACGCAGACGCCCACTTTCATACCAGCCGAACCGACTCTCGACAACTTCAGAAACCTGCTCAAAGCCGCCAGCCTTGGTCGCAGCTTTATGAACAGCCTGATATTTGCCTGTGGCATGACTGTGCTGTCGCTGATGTGCAACGCGATGGCTGCTTACGGCTTTGCCAAACTCAGCTTCCCCGGGCGGGAAAAGTTGTTTGCGCTGCTGCTGCTGACGATGATGGTGCCTGGTCAGGTCACCATGATGCCGGTTTTTCTAATTTTAAAAAGTCTCGGGCTGCTCAATACTTTTACCGGGCTGATTGTGCCGGGAATAGCCAGCGTTTTCGGCATATTCATGCTGCGCCAATTCATGCGCGATATCCCCGAAGAGATTCTGGAAGCGGCCCGAATCGACGGTTGCAGCGAATTTCGCATTTTCTTTTCGATCATGCTGCCGCTATGCCGGCCAATTCTGGCAACCCTGGCTATTTTCAGCTTTATCGGCGCCTGGAACGAATTTTTCTGGCCGCTGATCATCATGTTGCGCGAAGACATGCAGACTCTGCCGGTAGCGCTGGCCAACCTGAACGGCCAGTTCAATACTGACTGGGGACTGCTGATGGCCGGTTCAGTGCTGGTAGTTGTACCGGTAATTCTGGTATTTCTGCTGGCGCAGAAACACTATATCAAAGGAATCGCGGCAGGTGGTGTTAAAGAATAAGATTACGGTTACACTTGGCCGCGCCGTTCCCGTGGCGGCCGAGTATGCCCACATCCGTGTGGGCACGAGTAAGAATACAAATGTCAGGGTAGCAGGAGCAGATAATGGAACTGTTAAAGGGCAAGTACGGTTATTTTACTGATGAAGGCGCGACCTACTGTATAGAAAACTGGCAGACACCGCGACCATGGATCAACGTAATCTCGAACGGGCGGTGGGGACTGACTGTTTCTCAGGCCGGCGGCGGTTACTCCTGGCTTGACCATTCTATGCTGAACCGTGTCACGCGCTGGAACCAGGACATTTTAAAAGACCAGGACGGCAAATATCTCATACTTCTCGACGAAGAAACTGGCAAGGCCTGGTCGATTGCGCCGCAGCCTCTCAAACCAGATTATCAGAGTTATCAGTGCAGGCATGGCCTTGGCTACACAACATTTCACACGCGCTGTGAAGACATCGAAGCAGAATGGACGCTGTTCGTGCCGCAGAACAAGTCCTGCGAAACCTGGAAAGTCCGCCTGATCAATCACTCGGCGCGGCAACGCAAGATCACCCTGATGCCTTATTTCGAGCTGCTGCTCGGTGTTTTCCCAGACTGGCATCATGAGTTTCAAAACCTGTTTCTACGCACCAGCTACGATGCCGGACGCCGCGCCCTGATCGCAGAAAACACGCTATGGAGCGCGCCGTTACCTGGTGAACACGGCTGGAACAAAGACTGGCCGTTCCGCTTCTTTTTTCTTTCGAGCAACCAGCCTGAATCCTATACCTGCGACAAAGAAGAGTTTTTCGGGCGCAACGGCGACTGGCGTGATGCCAGCGCAGTTTATGCCGGCAACAAGTTTTCGAACAGAACCGGCACTGGTTTTGAGCAGATTGTCAGTCAACGGCACCCGCTACAACTGAACCCCGGCGAAACTCTTGATCTGACATTTGTTCTTGGCATACTCGAACGTGAGCGCTACGAGGCGGAGATACCCGATTATCTCAAATTGATAACAGAATCAGATGCAGCATTAAAGGAAGTCAAAGAGCACTGGCTTGAGCTGTGCTCGCGCCTCAAGGTCGATACTCCAGACCCGGCGCTGAATATAATGGTGAACTACTGGCTCAAATACCAGACCATTTCGTGCCGCCTGCTCGGCCGCACGGCTTTTTATCAGTGCGGCGGCGCTTTTGGTTACCGCGATCAGCTGCAGGACAGTCAGATTTGGCTAACTCTTGATCCGCCAAAGACAAGGAAGCAGATTCTCACGCACGCAGCGCACCAGCAGTCAGACGGTACGGTGCAGCACTGGTGGCACCCGATTTCCGAAGAAGGCCGACTGACCGATATCTCTGACGATCTGCTCTGGTTACCGTTCGTAACCTGCAATTATCTCACAGAAACCGGTGATACGAGCATACTGGACGAGAGCATTGTCTATCTCGACAAAGGCGCCGGCAGCCTGTTTGAGCATTGCGAACGCGCGATCGAAAAGGCGCTGAGTCGTCTGAGTCCGCGCGGTCTGTCACTGATGGGAGAAGGTGACTGGAACGATGGCATGAACGGTGTCGGCAAAGACTGGAAAGGCGAGTCGATCTGGCTGTCACACTTTCTGATCGGTATTCTGAAAGACTTTGCACAGGTTTGCAGCCAGACCGGCAAAGGTGATAAGGAAGCGCGTTACCTGGCCGCCGCTGAAGCACTGAAAAAAGCGGTTCTCGAACATGCTTTCGCCGGCGACTGGTTTATCCGCGCCACTACCGATAACGGCGCGGTACTTGGCGCAAACAGCTGCAAAGAAGGCAAAATTTTTCTCAATGCCCAGACCTGGGCGGTAATTAACGGTGTTGTCGACAACGCGCAGGCGCAGAGTTTGCTTGATCATGTCGAAAAACATCTTTACAAGGATTACGGAGTTCTGCTGTTTACACCGGCTTACACAGTTGTCGACAAAAACATCGGTTATTTAACCCGCTATTCACCGGGTGTTCGCGAAAACGGCGGGGTTTACACGCACGCCGCGATCTGGGCGATGTGGGCACAGGA
>MFYY01000235.1:0-759 GCA_001787855.1 Candidatus Riflebacteria bacterium GWC2_50_8
GTATTAGAATACTAAATGCTTTCCTTCTATATATTTTTATTACGATTACCCTATGGAATTAGAGGTAAAAGTCGGTCTACGGAAAAGAAAGCCTTAATAATTATTAGCAATTTTATACAAAGCGCTCATATGAAGGAGTACGAATATTTACCTCCGAAAATTGATAAAGACGAAGTAGAATATTGGGACATTAGAAATTATCTACATCTTTTCCTTAGAGATCTTGCAGAGAAAGATAATTCTCTTGGAAAGAAACTGCACGTAACCGACGAATGGGACGCTCAGCGCATCAAGGAAATAATTAATATTCCTAAAAATACCTCGTTTAAGTCTTTTGCCGATATTCGTACAGGGCAACCTTATTGGCACGAACAGGAAGTAACATATATCCCGTCCAACCTTGGAAAGAAGAAGGGGTTTATCTTTTTCTTTATCTGCAACGGTTGCGAGAAAAAAGTGAGACGTCTCTATCACCGCGAACTGGTTGATTCTCCAGTTTGTCGCGAATGTTGTCGCCTAAGATACAAGAAAACAAATCGGTCACAAAGAAACGTATCTCGCCTATTGAGACGTCCCATTCTATCCACCGAGGCAAAATACACCGTCTTAGAAGAACTAAAGAAGAAGGGCGTTACAAGCGAAGATGTACGCAACGTTTTCTGTTAGCTTAGCAAAATCACGTTATTGGTTTATGATTAAATTGTATTAATTTATGAAAGCAGTCATTTTAGCCCGCGTATCATCACGGGAACAAGAAGA
>MFYY01000235.1:784-11502 GCA_001787855.1 Candidatus Riflebacteria bacterium GWC2_50_8
ACCGGCTGGCTTTGCTTATCGTATTTCTCTTGAGTCTGGCCTTTGCCGGCTGGGTAGTCTTTTTCAGACCAGCTCTGATTCTCTACTACCGCGCCGAAATCCAGTTGCGCACCTTTCTAGAACCGGCAGCCGCCTATGAAACTCTCAGACATCTCAGCGAAAGGTTTCCAGATTACCGTTATCTTGACTCAGTTAACTACCGCATGGCATGGATACTGGATCGCCGCCTCAATAACCATGAAAAAGCCAAAGACAGTTATGTGGCTTTTCTTGAGCGCTTTGGCAAAAACAATGTGTGGTCAGACGAAGCTATTGCCAGCCTGGTTCGGCTGTCGTTCGACAAGCTCAACGATCCTGACCAGGCATTATACTGGACCTCTGAATACCTGAACATCAGTCCTGAGGGTATAATGGCGCCACACATGTATCTCTATAGAATAAGAGCCCTAAAGCAGAAACACCAGCCTGAGCTGGCACAAAAAGAAATCGAAACCGCGCAAAGATTGTTCGTTAACCGCAAAATTCAGGTAATAAACAGTGAAGACCGCCTCATTGATTTTGTCAGTTTTGCTGATGCAGTACAGGCTGAGGTCAGCGCAGACCAGCAATAAACTCTCTGATCAACGGAGCACTCAACACCTTTGCCAGACCAAGGCCGCGGCGCGTGCGCAGCTGTTTTTTGCCCTTTTGTGACCGCAACTCTTCGAGAAATACCTCTTCTAACACCATGCCCAGCATTAACGTGCCACCAGAACCGCCAGATATTACCGGGGCGCCGCTATAGCCGGCGAACACTTCAAAATCGACATGAAACACCGGGTAAATACTCGCCGGGCGCAGCGGAAAACTTGAAATCACGCCGCTGCGGGCAAAAGCAAAACCGGCATCATTGCATGCTTCACCGTATGGGTAGCCAGGAATAAGCACTCGTGTGCCGGCACCAGCCGAAGCGCGCTCTAACTGTTTTTCGTCGGCGATAAAATCCCACGAAAACACACAGCAATCAGCTTCGGCAGGGAGCTCAATCTTAATCGCAGCAAGATCAAGATGCTGGTGGCTGAAATAGAGCGCTCGACTCCGCTCGCGAATACGCACCTGCACAGGCATGGGTCGATAAACATTGCGCTCAAGACGCCTGAGCTTAACACAGGCATGTTCTTCGGCAATGGAATTAAAGCTGTGGGCACTGCTGACCAGCCAGACGGTATTGCGAGTGCTCGCTGCAACCATAAAAGCAGTGGCAAAAACGGGTTCACCGCTGCTGTTCTGGCCACTGATAGAAACGACCGAACGCATCACCGCATCAATATTGTTCGCTGCTGCAGGCAAACTGCCGAAATACAGACAGAATAAAAGCAGAGTAAAAAGTTTAAATATCGAATTATGCACAGCCAGTCTCCATCAGCATCATATAAACAGGCTTGCCATTACTTCATCGGCAATTCTCAACCCCTGGTCAGTAAGTCTGACAAGACTATCATAACGCAAAAGATTGCCAGAATCGATCTGGCCGCTCAGAGTTGCATAAAATTCATCTGCCTGCCGACCAAAATGGCGCTCGAAATCAACAATATCGAGTCCATCAAGCAGCAAGCGCAAGCGCAGCATCAGATGCTCGTTGCGGCGATCCTTCTGCGAAAGTTTTTCGAGCGCAGGAGCCTCGTTGGTCAGCCAGCGCGAGAGATCAGCAACATTGCTCAGGCGAATATCATCTGCGCTTGAAACTGCTGCCGGCCCGAGCCCAATATAACTGCCAGGCCGCCAGTAATTGAGATTATGTCGACAACGAAAGCCGGGCCGGGCATAGTTGGAAATCTCGTAATGCTCAAACCCTGAGGCAACCAGCACATCCCTTGTTTCGTACAGTTCGGTCGCATCAATATCGGCCGGATCCGGCAGCAGGCCGCTAACAACCGCCCTCTGCATTGGCGTGTTCTCTTCGACTGTCAGAAAGTAGGCAGAAACATGATTAAACGGATACTTTTCGACAAGATTGTGCAGATCACCCGCCAATGACGGGCACCCTGGCACACCCATGATAAAATCACCGCCAACATTCTGAACGCGGGAGAACACCATATCCATAGCTCTATTAACCGCGTCCATGCTGGCCCGACGGCCAAGAACAGACAATTCATGATCGTTAAGACGCTGAATGCCTATACTGAGTCTGATTGACGGCAACGTGGCAAGAAAATCGACCATTTCACTGGTCAATGTTTCGGGGTTGCTTTCAAAAGTCCATTCCTGCAACGCCGACTTATCGGGCAGATAAGGCATAATAATGTCGACCAGACGCTTCAGCTTTTCCAGCCCGATGCACGTCGGGTTTCCGCCGCCGACAAACACCGTTGTAAATTTGGGGTGCGGCAGATGAATCCGTTCGCCAGCCTCGCCGGTAAGTCTGGTAAGATAGCAGTCAACAGAAGACTGACCCGGAACTTCTGAATAAAACCCACAGTAGTCGCACTTGTGCAGACAAAATGGAACATGCACATAGAGCCCGCCTTCAGCGGTCGGCAGATTTTCAGCGGCAAAATTATGGTTCATGATGCCCGCCAAACCGTTTCTGCAAGGTGTTTACCAGTACATTGTCGGCTTCACGTGAAACTAGACGCAACGGCGTGAAACCAACGAGCGCAGCCTGCTTGAGAAAATCGAAAATCAGCAGACAGGTCAACAGAATGTTGGGCCAGGCATTGACATGCCACTGTACTGACCAGGCCACGCCATCTTCAGAAAATGGCCACAGGTAATAAATTGGCCACGCGTAACCATCTGGCCCGCGCGCCCCAACAATATCGCAAAACAGATGCAGGTGAAAGACACCGGCAAACCATGCGGTCAGACGGAGATTCTTGTGACTGAGCCTGTATATAACCGGCAGCAACAGCAGGCAGAACAACAGACAATGCCCGAATTTATGATGGAAAGTGCTAAAATAAAATGCTTCGCCGCCATTGATAATGTCTATGATCGCGCCAAAAGCATCAATATCCGGCACAATTGATGCGACAGATATCAGAGCGATATCACTGGCCCGGGTGCTGAGTCGCACACCCGCGCTCCAGCCGATCAGGGCATGTGTAATAATATTCATCGCAGTCTGTTATCCGGCAGCGCAGGCTGCCTCTTAGTAGATGAAAATCTCGAACTCCGAGTATGGTAACATGAAACAAAGGCAATTATGGAGGAAACAGCAGGATGATTTTTGAACAGCTCAGCCTTGGAAACATGCGCAATTATTGCTATCTTTTTGCCGACTCGCAGAGCCATGAAGGCTTTGTTGTCGACCCCGGTTTCGACCATGTTAAAATTATCGAGGCGGTAAAACGACACAAAATTAATCTGACCAGAATTATCTTTACTCATCATCATTTCGATCACATCAGCGCCGCCAATTCAGTAAAGGCACATAGTGGCGCCGAAATAATCTGCCACCGTGATACTGCTCCTCTGCTACATGGCGCCGCATCTTATGACCGACTCATCGACGACGGCTACACGTTTAAGGTTGGCAACTGCAAAGTCGTCTGCATGCATACACCCGGCCATGCTCCGGGCTCAATCTGCCTGATTGTTGATGATAAATGGCTGGTCACCGGCGACACTCTTTTTATTAATGACTGCGGCCGCGCCGATCTCGACGGAAGCAATCCCCAGGCTCTATTCGACAGTCTGCAACGCCTTAAGAAGCTGCCCGATCATCTGATTGTCTGCTCTGGGCACAACTACGGCCCGGCGGCGACACGCACTCTTGGCGAAGAAAAACTGCTCAACCCGGTGATGAATGCGAAAAACCTCGAAGAATTCTGCAAACTGCCGTGACCAGGTTCACCACTCGTAGGGCGCGCCCTGCTTGAGAGCCCAGTAAGCCGACTCTTTCCAGCCTTTGTCGAAATCAGCCTCGCTGATCTTAAAAACCTGGTTCAGCACGTCGGCGAAAACTCCGCCTTTGCTTACCAGTTCGATCATGCGCATCATGTCACGGCAGCCCTTTTCCAGATTGCCGGAGCGTTTAACCAAAAATGCCGTCATCAGATAAGCTTGAGCTGTCGCAGTTTCGAAAACTGCCGGCGATGAGTAACCCTCTGAAAAAATACTGTTCAGCATATTACTTGAAGCCAGTTTGGCGACGGCAGACTCAATGCTTTTCTGTGCTACCAGCAGACGATAGCGTTGAGAAATAGAACTGGCCGCCAGAATTTCGGCGAGGCCGTACTGCATCCAGGCGCTGGCAGTGCGATTGGTCTTTGCTTCGGGAATCAGGATCTGTATAATCAGCCTGGTCACCTCGCCAGCCAGAAGGTGCCCGGGAAACTCTTCGATAAGCACGCCCAGTTCATTATCGCCAAGCGCATCAAAATTGGCCAGAATGATGTTTCTGATCATTTCTGCATCATAATAAACGGTGGTCACCGTTACTACCATGTTTGCCGATTCGTAGAGCGCGATGGTCGGCCCAAGGCCTTCAGCTGAGATAAAATTGATAAATATCGGTACGGTCAAAGTGCCGATGCGCGATGCAATACGCTCATACATTTTGGCCAGTTCAGATCCAAGAATCGTGCGGGCCGATGAGTCTATACCAGGCCCCAATGTAATCTGAAATTTGCCATCGCCGGAGATCTCGGTTGAACCCTGAGATGACGAAGCAGAACTGGCTGCTGCCGTCTGCCCCGCTGCAACGGGCAGCGTTTCAGGCACTGGCATCTCGGAATAGCCGGGCAAAGATGCGCCGGCAAGCCGATTATTTACTTCGGCAAAAAGCTTTGGGTCGTCGCCAAGCGCCGGAAACCCCGCAAGAAACTGCAGAATACCGATGCGGTTCGGATTCATCTGAAAACCTTTGCGCAACCATTCGAGGGCCTGCCGGTTATCACCGGTTTTGAAAAAATAAAATGCTTCGAGATAGCACAGCATGCTGCGTTCTGCAACGCGCGTCTTCCATTCATCGAGAGCATTGCGCGCGTCAGCAGTACGATCGGTCATCAGCAACAGGGTGATGTAGATCGGATATGCCTCTGGATCGGTAAACGGACGCGAGCTCATGGCATCTGAAATAATCACGTTAACTTCGTTCATTCTGCCATTCTGCAAGGCAAACAGAGCGGCAGTGAGACTAACCGAAGGCATGTTATAACCACGTCTGAAAGCGCGAGCCAGGCGGGTTGCCGCTTTATCTTTCTCGTTGCGCTGCAGCAGGTGGGCAACCCACAACAGATCGATCTCAGGATTGCCAGGATCGCGAACGCCGGCTTCCTGCAGCGCCTGACCGGCCTCACGAACCTTGTTAAGATCAAGCATAATGCGGGCCTGAGTAATATAGGCATCTGGAGAAGAAGGGTTGGACTTGCTGTATTGATCTACCAGCGAGAGAGCGCGTGTCCACTGGTCGAGATCATAAAGAGCTCTAAAAAAGCTGCCCGACGAACTGCCGGGGTTTGTATCTTCGATCATTGCCTTTACAAAAAGCAGTATGCCATGGTGCGGAGCCTTCTGCAGCTGGGTCTGAATTATATTCAGCGCATCACGATTGCGGCCGAGATACCATGCACATAATGCGGTTAAAGCCGGGCCATCCGGGCCAGGATATTTCTTTTCGTATTCTTCTGACAATGCCAGGGCCAGATATACCTGACCCCGTTCGAGAGCCTTCATGATAGCACCAAAATGCAGTTTGGGGTTGGCAAGACGATCCTGCAACCTGGGCAAAGCTTCTGATATTTCGCTAAAATGGTCGGCAAGTTTGGTCTGATCTACCGGAATCGGCCGCGGGCGGGCCGGCAGGCGGGTCAGATAGCGCTGACCAACCTTGTTGCTCATCGACAGTGCGCCGGCACGGCGCAGCCATTCAGAAGCCAGCAGCGGCAGTTCCGCCTGCAGCTCAATAACGCCGAGCAGATTCAGCAGGTTCTGGCTTCGGTTACCGTCAAAAAACAAGCGCAACGCAAAAAGCCTTGCTTCATCGAGATACCCAGAAGCCATGGCTTCGCGGGCCATTCGATAAAGGTCCTTTGGTGTATGCAGGTTGGGTTTATCAAATGCTTCTTTCGGAGAAGGACCGCTCCAACCGGCAGTTTGCGCAAAAACTCCGGCCTGTATCAGCAAAAAGAACAACACACAGATTACTGCGTTAATATTTTTTTTCATAAAAACAATTATAACAGTCACCCAATGCTTAGCCAAGTAGAAGAGTTAACCCGGCACTACCAGTCTCTTGCGTAAAATTACCTGATTGCCGCACCCCATAAAAAGAACCTCGTCGAAGTTAAGCCGGGCCAGCAATATGCCGCGGCCATGCATGCACATAAGATTGGCAGGATCGCTCGGATCAGGAACGCTCTTCCAGTCGAAGCCTTCGCCTTCATCGGTAATAACCCATTCACACATTTCAGCATTCATCTGAAACTGAATCTGCACGCGACGGCTCCCGTATGGTTCCTGGCTCATCCGCTGAGCGACAAGATCAAGCATGTCATAACCCTTGTTCTCTATCGCCTGGGTCTTGTCGCAATAAGTTATGCCGAGATTGCCGTGTTCAATTGCATTAATTATGATTTCGAGCAGACCAAGCCTGACACCCATGCGATCGGCAGGCAAGATGCGGCCTTCAGTCTCCTGCATCAGGCGGTCGGCAACGATTCCGAGCATTTCGAGCCGGTTGTCAAGCCGCAATTTAAGGTAGCGCTCAAGAATAAAACCCACAACTTCGCGTTCAACAGAACGGGCCGCCAGCACAGCCGCATATTTTTTTAGATTGGCAATGATATCTTTAGGTATAACCGGCTTGACCAGATAATCATTGGCGCGCAGCCGAAGAGCTTTGAGAGTAAACTCGGGGTTGCCAAAAGCCGTTGTCATAACAACTATGGTATCGTGTGACTTGCGCCGAATGCGCTCAAGCATTTCCAGCCCATCCATTACCGGCATAGAAATATCTGAAAAAATGAGATCAGGCGCATAAGACTCGAACATCTGTAGACCTTCGGCACCATCGCGGGCTTCGATTACTTCATAATCGCCGAGACGAACGAGCGAGGTCATATACTGCCGCGAAAATGTATCGTCTTCGACGACCAGCACTTTCATTTTTCGTTCTGACTTCCCCATCGCATTCCTTCCGCTGCAGAATACCAACGCCTGCTGACAATTGACCTGTACCTGCCACAAACGCTGCCATCAATAAGCCGTACACGTTACTCGTATTTTAAAACATCTCTGGTCAAATTGTAACACACTCTGACCACACTCAAAAAAGCAGCCGGGCGAACCCGGCTAACTGTTTTTTGAATTGCTGATTATCTTACTTAACCACAAAACTTATCATGCGCTTCGGCACAAAGATAAACTTAACGACCTGCTTGCCTTCGAGATGCTTCTGTACCTTTTCACTTGCTTCAGCTGCCGATCTGGCTCCGGCTTCGTCAATATCAACCGGCAACTCGATCTGGTCGCGCAACTTGCCGTTAACCTGGACTGGCAATACCACCGCCGACTCAAGCAGTGCCTTCTCATCATGAAGAGGCCAGACCTGCTTGTGCACAGAACCTTCGCCACCAACAGTTTGCCACAATTCTTCGGCAAGGAAGGGCGTAATCGGTGCCAACAGCTTGAGCATAGTCTGTGCCACTTCGCGCCAGAGCGTCGTCGAAGCCAGCTGCGTCTTTTTCGCAGCATCGATCATCGCGTTGGTCAGTTCCATCAGGCGCGCAATTGCGGTATTGAAGCTGAAATTGTTAAGATCGTTGCTGACCGCCTTGATCGTGCGATGCATGATGCGGTAGAGATCGGCGGCCTCCTTGCCTTCAGCCTTGCCAGAGCCTTTACCGGGATTCTCGCTGATCAGGTCGTAAACTCTGCTGACAAAGCGGTGCATGCCGCGCATGCCTTCGTCAGACCAGGCAACTTCGAGTTCAAATGTGCCGAGAAACAGAATAAAGGCGCGCAACGCATCGGCACCGTATTTTTCGACCATTTCGTCGGGCGTGATCACGTTGTTTTTAGACTTTCTCATCTTGCTGCCATCACCGGCCAGCATCATGCCCTGATTGCGCAACTGCTTGAACGGTTCGATAAAGTTAACCAGGCCTGCGTCATACATGACTTTGGTCCAGAAGCGCGCGTAGAGGAGGTGCATAACTGCGTGTTCGGCGCCACCGACATAAAGATCGACCGGCAGCCAGAACTTTGCTGATTCAGCGTCGAATGGAGCACTATCGAGCTTGGGGCTGATAAAACGCAGAAAATACCATGATGAGCAGGCGAAGCCATCCATGGTGTCGGTTTCGCGACGACCTGGCTTGCCACATTTCGGGCAGGTCGTGTTTACCCACTCGCTGATCGATGCCAACGGTGATTTGCCATCTGAACCCGGCTTGAATTCTTTAATCTCGGGCAACTTGACCGGCAGCTGATCTTCAGGCACCGGAACTTCGCCGCAGCTGTCGCAGTGAACTATCGGAATCGGCGCACCCCAGTAGCGCTGCCGCGAAATCAGCCAGTCACGCAGCTTGTAATTAACCCGGCCGGCACCCAGTTTGTTTGCTTCGAGCCAGCCGATCATCTTCTGAATAGCTTCTTCGCTGCTGAGGCCGCTGAACTGACCTGATTCAATAAGTGTGCCATACTCGGTGTAAGCCTGCGCCAGGTCGCCCTGCGCCAGGCCGTTTGGAGTAATAACCTCTTTGATAGCAATGTCATACTTGCGGGCAAAAGAGAAATCGCGTTCGTCATGCGCTGGAACCGCCATAACCGCGCCGGTGCCATAACCATAAAGAACGTAATCGCCGATGAATACCGGCACTTTTTCGCCGTTAAACGGATTTATAGCAAAACTGCCGAGATTAACGCCTGTCTTCTCTTTTTCGGTCGAGAGACGGTCGATCTCTGATTTTTTGCGCGAATCCGCGATATAACCTTCAACAGCAGCCTTGCGGTCAGGATGTGTCAGCTTTTCGACGAGCGGGTGCTCGGGCGCCAGTGTCATAAAGGTCACGCCAAATATCGTGTCAACGCGGGTCGTGAAAATCGGAATATCATACTGCTCGCCATTTACCGGGCTGATGCCCTTAAAAGTAGCTTCGGCACCGATACTTTTGCCGATCCAGTGTTCCTGCATCTTTTTAATGCGATCCGGCCATTCGACGGTCTTGAGATCTTCGATCAGGCGGTCGGCATACTCGGTAATCTTGAAAAACCACTGATTGAGGTCTTTTTTCTCAACCTGTGATTCACAGCGCCAGCACAGACCCTGCTCAACCTGCTCGTTGGCGAGAATGGTGCGGCAGTCAGGGCACCACCACTGAGCGCCGGTGGCTTTATATGCCAGGCCGCGCTTGTGCAATAACAGAAAGAACCATTGTGTCCATCTATAGTAGCCGGGATCGGTCGAGTTAATTTCGCGCGCCCAGTCGTAACCGCATTCAACCAGGCCGAGCTGGCGACGGTAATTACTGGCGTTCTTTTCGGTAGTAACAGCCGGATGAACACCCATCTTGATCGCAAAGTTTTCGGCGGGCAGACCAAAGGCATCCCAGCCCATCGGGTGCAGCACGTTCCAGCCCTGCATTCTTTTCATGCGCGACACCACGTCGGTAGGCACATAGTTGCGCAGATGGCCTACCGAAAGGCCATTTCCTGAAGGGTATGGAAAAAAGTCGAGGCAGTAAAACTTCGGCTTATTGCGGTCTTCTGAGGTCGTGTACAGCCCCATCTCGCGCCATTTCGGCGACCACTTTGCCTGAACTGCCTGCGGGTCGTAACGTTCTGCCATGATTTTTGCTCCGTATCATTGATTTGTCAGCGCCTATAATAGTTTTACCCGCCGACAAAGTCAACCGCCCTGCCGGCTTTTGCTGACGAATCACCTTATCTGCTACTGAGACTAACATCAGCGCTGCTGCAACAGAAACCTTGTCCGAGAGAAACTCCAGATCTGCATTCAGGCGGTTATTTTCGAGAGCATTACTTTTTTATTGACTCCTGCGCAAGAATCCCGTATAAATATGCAACATTTTTGAATATTTATGCAGCCGGTAATAACAATGAATAAACAACAAAGACAAGACGCAATAATTAAAATCATTCGCAGCAGCAAAATAAACAGCCAGCAATAAATATCTTGCTCTACGGATATAGTGAACTTGTAACAAAAGCATTGTGTGGCTTACGGGACACTATAATCATGAAGAAGTATGGTATGTCTCCAAATCTTTATTACAAGATAAGGCACAGATACTACAATTCCCTAATTGAGAAAGAAGCTTCAAGTCTGATACGTATATTTATCTGTGAAGGCCAACCTAAAACTCATACCGAATATGGAGACAAGCACTGCTATCATGATGGGATTACTTATGCGCATACCTTGGCAGAAAAGAATTTCGTCAACATTATTATTGTTCCGGACATCGTGGCCGATAATTTGCTGGCGCGAAAGGATGCGCTTTATGACTCAAAAGAAACGCCTAATAGTGTAGATTTTCAGCATCAGGAAATTGATTATCTCATCTTTGGAGCAAACGGTTTCGGGTTTGTTGACGACGCCAAAGAAACGGTCGAATTCAGGCATTCTGCAGGGCACAACACCATTCTTAAAATTGCCGACATGCAAAAAGTTAAAGTGATAATGGTGCTTACGATGGATAAGTACGACGGGCGATGTTCTAGTAAACCCTCTAGTTTCTCGAATTGCAAATTGGAAGCGGAATTTAAAA
>MFYY01000236.1 GCA_001787855.1 Candidatus Riflebacteria bacterium GWC2_50_8
TAAGATCGCCAGAACCAAACAGGTCAATATAATTGTCAACGCCCCTGATAAAGCTTTGCCTGACTTCAAAAAGTCTCGCGAAGTCGATATCCTGATAAAGGAAACGGCAGAAGCTGGCGACTGCGTTGCCAGCAAAGTCGGCAACACCTGGCTGATCATTGCCAGATCGCGTCATATCGAGATTGGCAACAAGTCGTTGACGCTGCTAAAAACTGCTCACCAGCCAATCGAGGTTGCACTGAAAAACGCGGCAGGATTTCCACCGACTGGTATCAGCGTGTTTCCAATCAAATCAGCAAACATCGCAGTATTATCAGGCGCCAGAGAAGTTCTCAGCGAGGCCGAAGAAGAATTCTACGCGAACCTCAAACCGGTAAGACCAGTAGTTGTTACCCTGGGCTTAGATAAAACAAACAGCCACGATACAATCAGCCTTTCTTTTAAGACCTTTACCGGTACGACAAGCACACTGGACCTCAATCTGCCAGAAGTCGAACAATTCAAAGCCAATCTGACAGTAAACGAAACCCTGAGCGGAAATTTCCAGCTGACTGCAATATGCAGCGACCTGCTTGATAAATCAGGCAAACCTGTTCGCGTCAGCTCTGATTTCAAGGCTGGCAAACACGCCGCACAAAAATTTGCTCTAAGCTCTGAGACAGGCAGTCGCGAACTCGAATGGCACGTAGAGACGATGACAGATGAGAATCCGCAGCCATCGCCTGTTCCTTCGCCCAAAGCAGGCCAGGAGCAGCAAAGTCAGGCTGATTCCAGTCACGACACTCCATTTGACAGAATGAAGATGGTAATCAAGCAGCAGCCGGTTAACGAGGCGTTCGCCAAGGTGATTGCTTCAGAAGAAGGAAACCTGGTGTGTGATAACGCATGTACCGGCATAGTTTCGCTATTCTGCTACGGCAAGGAACTCTATTTCGAAGAGCTTTTGAACCTCATAGCAAAGTCACAGAAGCTTGCCGTAAGAAAAATCGGCAATACCTGGCATATTGCGCCGCCGGCTAACATTACCGATGCATTCGACTTTAGCCACACGATCACCCGCCGCCTGCAGTTCGCCAGTGCCGAAGAGACCGCCAGAACTCTGCAAAAATGGCTACAGGCAACAACAAGCGAGAGTACTGTCGCTATCGACCAGACTATTAATGCTGTCGTAATCTCAGGCAACGCCACCGAAATTGGTAACATAAAAAACCTTCTGGCCGAGCTCGATGCGCCACCTACCCTGCTTAATCTAAATGCAGCCATTCAAAGCGATCAGATCAGCTGGAACGAGCAATTCACCACGCCAGGCGGCAGGCTCTGCCGACGCGTTCCCAGCAACCAGAATGCCTCAACCAGCCTGGATCTCCTGCCAGTCGTGTTTGCAGCTGACGGCAGTATCGGCCTGAACTACCAATTTGCATACACCTCCTCAGAAGGCAGCATCTCTCTGAGCAGCTGGGCACCGATTGGTCGCGATCACGAAACTCCTGTTCTGGTTCTGGGAAAAGACTCGCCTGTTTCGCTGCGCATTTCTGCAGAAGCAGCCTCCGACCAGCTGTTTGAGCCGACTCACAGCGATGATGAGAACGGCGCCGACCCTGAATCTGCTGATGCCTTCGAAACCTCGTTCTAAGGAGATAGAGCAATGAAAACAACAAAACATGTTTCTGTTAATGCGGCTGTTTTATTTCTGCTGTTCATTATCATTGCAGCCTTTACAAGCGCTCAGGCAGAAGACGAAATTACCGCTGATTACTCCGGTTGGAATATCAGTGATGCCTTTGCCGATCTGGCACGCAAAGGCAAACTCAACATTGTCGGCAAATTTCCCCGCTCCAGCATAAGTCACTACCGCCTGCGATCGAAAACCTACATTGAGGAAGCCATGAATTTGCTGGCTCGCAGCAACGGCATGACTATGCGCAAACTTGGCGAGATATGGGTTGCAGTTCCTGATGCCGAGATAAAAATGTATCAGACGCGCGCCACAGTGCTCAGGCAGATCGAGCTTAGATCGGCCCAGTCTCTGCTGGATACTGTTAGATTGCAGGCAATGCCGGGCATATCGGCCTGGTGCCCACCACACAGCAATGCAATTGCTCTTTCTGGCAGCAAAACAGCCGTAGATGAAAGCAAAAAGCTGATCGACACCCTTGACACTCCCCGACAAACATTGTTGATAACACTTTCTCTGCAGAACGCGACAGCCGACAGAACTATCGCGGCCTGCACATTTTTAAGCGTCAGCAATCAGCAATTCCGACTAAGTATTAAACCGCAGACAAATAAAGCAGCATTCAACTGTGCTGGCACTGCCACAATCAATGATGATGGCTTTATCAGGCTCGTTCTTGACAGCACAATCGACCCCGGCAGCAACCGCAGTGACATAGCCCAGGTTTACCTGCTCAAAAGCAACCAGAAGAGTGAACACTTGTTCAATGCAGGCGACTCCAGCCTGCGCGCCATCTGGCAAATAGCGCCTGTTAGTATGCGTGGCCGGCTTGTTCCAATTAATAATGCCTCCATGACAGGCCACACTGAAGTCTCGGCGGCCGCCGAGATTTCAGCAGATCGGCCTGACACTTCGACAAACAAATTCAGGCATTATACTGAAATCACACCACTCACAGCACCTCTGCTCACCAGGCCAATTACCATCAAAAACGCTTCGCTGGCTGACTCATTGCAGAAAATCGCCAACGAAGCAGACACAGAACTGATCTGCGATGATGCGATAACCGGAACCATTTCAGCATTCTGCTTTGCCGATCGACTCGATCGCGACGAGCTCATCGAAGCCATGGCCAAAGCCTGTGGATATGATGCTTTCAAGAATACAACAGGCTACGTAATTGGTAAAAAAAACGAAGTCAGCAGCATGCGGCTCGACGCGGAAAGCGCCTGGATTTCACCTGCCCTGATCAGAATTACTGCACCAGAAGCCGCACGGATGCTCCAGTCATGGTTTAAGGAAGCGAAGATAACCGGCAAAATAACGGAGGAAGGCGCAAATCAGCTGAAGATTATTGCCGAGTCAACTGGAACCGGCTTTGCCAGAAGCTTGTGCGCCATCTGGGCCCGTGATTATGCAAAGTTCTCTGCCGGTCTGAATCTGCAGCAAGGCAGTTCTACCGCAAAAACCGAGCTGTTAATCCGCGAAGACATTCCAGCCGAAGCAGTTCTGAAAACCAGTAATATTAAGGTCCGCGGCAGGGTTACCGCCGCCATGACAAATGCCGAAGATGGCCTGTTGCAGATCGATTACCAGGTTGAAGCCGAAGATAAAGCCAGAAACAGATGGTCACTGACTGGTTCGAGCCTGCTTCCTGAAGAAAAAAGCATTAGTCTGATCAGGTGTGAAGGAGAATTCCCGTTTCAGCTAAATGTTTCAGGCAACTTCTCTTTGCGGCCGCTTTTTTCAGAGCCACTTTTCGAAGGTGGCACTGAATCCCCGGCAACAGACACCTTTGACCAATCGTTCTAACAGTAGCTTCTAATTATTCCCGCGAATCGCACAAAGACAATTTCAGGGCTCACGCTCGATAAGCATAATAATTTTTGAGAAAACATCTGAGATTGTGCTCAAAAATTGTTGCGTTTTGCAGTGGCAGACCAGTGTTCATCAGTAAGCTTAGATGAGCTTGTACAGATCCAAGGATTGGGATTTACCCTTGAGAGAAACCTGATCAATCTTTTGCGATTCCAGGTCCGGTGGAAGCCATTTCCGGACTTCCTCTGAAAAAAGAATCGAGGGGAATTTCTCGAGAGCGGCCGTGCTCTGAATTCTGGCTGCGGTGTTTACTGTGTCTCCTATTACGGTAAAGTCGATCATTCCATACTTTGACCCGATTTTACCGGAGATAGCCTGTCCATAGTGAATACCAATATCAGTTCGGAAAATGATGCCGGATTTTTCTTTACAGGATTCTTCCAGGCTGGCTGAGGCCTGAAGCATATCCCTTGCGGCGCGAACTGCACGCAAGGCAGGATGCTCAAGTTCAGGGTCATGGAAAAAAACTGCCATGATGGCGTCACCAATCATTTTGTCAATGCTCCCACTATGATTCCTGACCGGAGCGTTCATGACGGTGAAATACTCGTTCAACTGCTCGATAATGGTCTCTGGAGGATGCTGTTCCAGGAGATCGTTGAAATGGCAAATGTGGGTAAAAAGAATGGCGACGTCTCGTTTGACTCCGCCAAGAGCCAGACTCTCCGCATCATCTTTCTTGACCTCTTCAAGCACCAGATCAGAGACGAAACGACTCATGCGCTCGCGTTCCTGCAACCCTCCAGCCATTTCATTGAAGGCGAGAGCCAGGTCCCCCAGTTCGTCTCCAGCTGATACAGATGCGCGGACCTCAAAATGGTTCCGGGAAATTTCATCGACCATGGCATGCAGAGCAAGAATTCGTCCGACGATCCAGCGGGAAAGGACAAATGCCATCGGGATCATCAGAAGAAGGCTCAAAAAGGCGGACAGAAAGAGAATCTGCAGAGCAGAAATCCGGTCTTTTTCCAGGGGAAGAACCGCCCTGTATCCGAGAATCCCGGCGATATCATCGAAGTCAAACCCGCGGGAAGCGGTTTCCCTGGCTTCAATCATTCCAATCAAAAGCAGACCGCGCATGCGAATGGGGTAGAAGACTGTTGTCAGATAAGACTTTCCGTTCAACAATGATATGATCGCAGTCTCACTGAATTGGAGTTTTTCAACCCGTTCAACCATGACCTTCAGCTTTGGAGAAGCTTCCAATTCTGGAGGAAATATCTTTCCTCCGGGTTCGGCAAAGCCGATCTGGATGGAATGATTTTGATCGTTCTTTTCGGAAACTTCTTTGAGAAGCCTTTCCGCGTAAGGCCTCATGAATTCTGCCTCGTCGAAAAGCCAGCTGATGAGGCCCAGGGTAACTGCAGGCTGAGTCCCGGGTTTGAATAGAATGGACTTTTTCTGTAAATAGTTGGTATCGCGGATTCGAAGCCGATCAAATGCATCCTGCTGCCGAAAAAGAAGAGCCAGAAGATTTTCCAGGATGTGGCCGGAAAGCAGGGTCGGAGAATTGGTTAAAGCCGGGACAGGTATTCCTCCTTCCGTAGCCACAAGCCCGGCCAGGTAGCGGGCCATGTAGCTCGGATATTCCCCTCTTATTTGAATCTTTTCCAGGTTACGTGCCAAATTCAGCTTTCCCCCACCCGTGCCGATGACCAGCGCTTCAAACCTGTCCAGACCACTGCACAATCTCTGCAGATCTGCCATTGATTTATCTGTAATGGGAAGCAGGTCTGCAAAAGCCTTTTCAATTGTCGCAAGCTTTTGCGCCTGTTCTTCCCGGTAGACGGCCGCACCACTGTCGATGCCCTCAAGAACCCCTTTGATTCTCTGCTCCCATGTGTTCCGGCTCCGTTGGGCATTGTCCCGAGCAAGATCGAGACCCTGAAAAACAACGGTGGCAAAGGGAAAAATCGCCACCATGGCGAAAAGAATAAAAACCTGAAGTCTCAGACTTAAACCGAATTGCAGTCCCATCCAGAAAAAGCGGCAGGCAAATCCAGAGGCGACAAGAGCAAAAATTAAATATACGATTCTCATGGTCTTTCCCCAGATCCCGAAAAAGCCTTTCAGGTTCTGTGCGCGGACGCCGGCGATAAGCCAGCGACCGTTTTGACCGGGGATGTATCTCCCGGCCCAACAGCCAAGGCGGTCCTCCCATTCCGTTTTCCCCTGCAAAAATCGGGACGCGGTCGATGCCAGCAGATACCCTCTGCCAATCTGCATTTCCAGCCGGGGCTTTTCGCTGGTTTTCTTTATGATCATCACCACATCAGCGGTTTCCGGAAAATTATTCAGGGCTTGTTCCGCGATTTTTCGGTCGGAAATAATCTTAGGGTCGATCAACAGCCAGATTCCGCCAGCTCCTGTTACGGGAGAAGCCGGTTCCGGAGAAGTCAGAAATTCCTGCGGAAGAACCCATGAGAAGCGATTTTGCCCTTTCTCCAGAAAGCTCTGGGGAAGCCCTTGCGGGCTGGTCAGGTCAGAAAGCGTTGTCAGAGAGCCATAGAGGAATTTGCAAAAACGATCTGCCATCTGAAATTTCTTGTCCTGGGCTTCGCCCCCGAGTTCCCTTTGAAATGTCAGAACTCCTTCCCAGAAAATCTCGCGGCTTCTTTTGGACTCATTTTCGGTTTGAAAAACCAGTTTTCCCGCTGAATCGAAGGAAAAAACGGTTGCCCCGGGAAAACGCTCGACAGCCTGTCTGCCAAGCTTTTCAGCCAGGTCTCCGGAAAAACCCTGGCGGGCGATCTGCTGTCTGGCCTCGGCGATAAACGCCATTCCCTGTTTGCGAATCCAGCGTTCGGGGCTGAATTCATTCATTTGCGAGAGCGTGGCGTTGGCAAGTCTTTCCAGGTTTTGCTCCACCAGGTCCCGGTGTTCCCTGTCCGACTTGATCTGAATGGCTTCATCAAATGCCAGAAAAGCTCCAAAGAGGGCGAAAACGAAACAGACAAAGAAAACTTTTTTCGTCCAATGCCTGGTATCAGTCATTCCTGACCTCGTATAGCGGAACATCAATTTCCCAAGCTTCATTTTCTCTTGCAGGCAGAGAAACGCAGGAAAAATAACGGGAAACTTCCCGAAATGCCTGTGAAGAAAGTATCACCTTTGAGCGCGCTCCCTCTTTGCTGAAGGCTTCCAGAGTTTGCGCCAGGCCCAGAGCCGGACCCATGACCGTGAAATCGAGCCGGCCGCCAAGGGCTCCGATCTTTCCTTCCACGACCTGGTCGAAGTGAATGCCAATGCCGTTTTCGATGGTAAACAGCCCCTGCTCCAGCCTCCGGCGATTGAGCTCATGCAGGGCATTTCTCATGGCAAAGCCTGCTTTGGCGGCTCTGATCGCCGGATGGGCAAGTTCGGGAACCTGATGAAAAACCGCCATTATGGCATCCCCGATGAGTTTCTGGATTTCACCGCCTTCACGCTTGATGATCAGATCCATGACCGAAAAATATTCATTCAGCAGTTGCACAAGCTCATCCGCAGAGTGTGATTCGGAGAGGGTCGTAAACCCACGAATGTCGGAAAAAAGAATGGCAGCTTCCACCTTCCTTCCCTTCGCGAGATCACTGGCTTCGGGGTCTTGCCTGCGAACATCTGAAACAATAGACTCCGAAACAAATCGCTTCATGCGTTCCCTTTCCTGGAGCCATCCTGCCATCCTGTTGAAAGCCTCTGCCAGAGATCCAAGTTCATCGGAAGTTTCCACAGCAAGACGATGCTGGTAATTCCCGGCGGTTATTTGCCGGGCTCCGTCTTGAAGATCTTTGACGGGGAGCACAATGTTCCGCCAGAGGAGTCTCGAAACCAGCAGAATGGTGCCAAGGCCCAGACAGAAGAAAAGAATGATGCTCGCAATCAGGGATTCCCGCTCCTCTTTTATGGGACTGGTGGAGACCGCTAAGATTGGAAAACGCCCGAGCAGATAGCGAGGAAAGTATGTGGTAGCCAGATATTCCTGGTTTGCTGTGTTGGTCAGGAGAAAGTGCTCCGGTTTTTGAGTTTCACGGGTTCCCTGCACAAATTGGGAGACATCGATCCTCCCGAATTCTGGGAAATTGAACGTGGGATTATCCGGCTGAACAGACAGCAGGGCGAAGGGGGCGTTTTCCTGTTTCAATTCTTGAACTTCCCGGACGAGGAAAAAATATCCCTCTGCGGTGAGGTCGAAAATCAGAAGCATGAACCCTCTGATCTTCCCTTTCGCGGTTTCGACAAGTTGGCTAAAGGATACAAGTCTGGTCTGGTTGAATTCAGAATAGGTCATCTGATTCATGGTTTTAATCATGGAGAGAAGCGGATTGTTCTCGCCCAGAATATCCTGAACCGTGAGCGCAGGTGCGCGAGATGCCCCAGGGGTGGAAACCGGCAATTGTCCCCTTTCTGAAAGAAACTGGCGCAGAAAATCCGTCATCACTTTCTTCATCTGATCTTTGTTTCTGGCAAATTCCAGCGTTACCTGGTTGTCCTGGGCCGAATAAAGCCTGGTTGGGAAATTTCCCGATTCTGCGTCGGAATAAGAAATACTGTGGGATTCAGCAATCGCTGGGGGAATGTTGTCTCTGGTCAGCGGTATAGACGGATTCTCAGACAAATCCATTCCGAATTCCTGGCAACATACCTGGAGAGACTCGATCCAGTTGAAAAATTTTCGGTCAAGCGTCGTTAAAGACCGGACCATTCTGGCTTTCCACAGGGCCGTTTGCAGGTCATTGATTTCGATTAGTCGGGCGGCTCCCAGAAAAGTCAGTGACACCAGGGGAACGAGAGCGGCAAACAGAAATGAAAGGAAAATTTGCCGGCCGAGATTGATGTCCAGACGCCTGCTTCCAAGAAGAATTTCGGCAATTTTGTTCCCGCGGGCTGCCAGAAAAACCAGAAAAAAAGTTTCAAAAAGAACCCGCAAAGGAAAGGGAATGCTGGCCGGCAAGGGAAAGGGGATGGCCAGACAAAGAGTTCGACCGGTCTCGGGTTCGAGGAGTTTTTTGTAAATAAAAAATCCGCTCCGCATCTCGACTTCATTAAGCTTTCCGTCCAGAAAAATGTTGTTCGAAGGAGTCCCGCCGCGATTGACCTTGACCTGAAAAACAGTTCCTGATCCAACAATAGCTGCACAGGCCACCTCATCCGGGAGTTGCCTCAGGCAACTCCCATTTTTCAGTTGGTCGGAAACATCATCGCTGCGGACTTCAACATAAAGACTGACATGAAAAAAATCCGGGGGAACCGGGTTTTCAAAAAGTTTCCACCTGATAAGACCGATATATTTTGGCTGGTCTGGCGGATTCCTGCATTCCCAGATCAGTCGCTGCCCTTCAACAAAATCCCGCCAGTTCACCATTCCGAAATAGTTCCTGGCGAATTTTCTGAAGGCAAGATCCTTCTTTTCGCTTTCCGGTGTGATCGGGCGGCGGAAAAGATGGTGCTCAATTGCCTGATAAAAGGTTTCCCATTCCGCCCGCTCCGGGCCGCCATCGGCTGGGAATACCACTTTTCCGGTTTTGTCGAAAAGATAGAAACGAGCAGGGACTCCGAGAGCCTTTTTCAGCTTGTCCATATAGTCCGGGATGCTCTGGTTCGCCACATCCGTAGAAAAGTCCTCATGGATTTCACGGGATATCGCCGAGGAAAGAAAAGAAGCGGGTTTTCCGGCTTCCTCCATCCTCTTTGCATAGATTGGAAGAATGTCCCGCGCTTTTTCCAGACCGGATTCAAGAATATTTCCTGTCAGCTTCTCAAACAGGAAGATGCCCATCAGGAAAGGAATAATCATAATGCCGAGGAGGGCAATGCCCTTCCATCGGGCCGCCAGATTAGTTACCACATCATCCACGTTTCCTGGTTCGACTTTCCCCAATATTACTAAAGATTATATAATATATATTGCTAATTGACAAAGCTCCGGAAAACGGGCGTCTGAGCGAAAGGTTCGTTCGAAACTTCGGTGATTTTGGTAGCCAAAAATGGCCCCATTTAGGAATTTTTTCTGGCCCCATCCTCGCTTAATCGGATAAGCTTACAGGAATTCATTCCTGGAGGCCCGAAATGGACAGGAAAATGAAATTGGAGTTGTTTGAAATTATCAGAAGAGAGTTCAAGCAAGGCGGCCATAGCATTCGATCTATTGCCTCCAAGTATCAGATTCATCGCCGCATGGTTCGGCAGGAAATGCCGCGGCCTCTTTTGTTACCCGAACAAACCTGTTGCAGGTTACACTTCGCCGGAGACCTTGTTAACAGACTGCCATTCGAGAAGAAGCTGTTCTTCTCTATTTTTTGCCAACCCGGCTTTCAGAGAATTCTTTTTTTCTGCTGTAAACCAGTTATAGATATCTCTGACTGTTTCTTCAAGGGTTCTCGTCTTAAGGCCGTTATTGAGCGCTTTTCTATTAGAAACCAACATAAAATTGCTCGACTTGCCTGGCGACCAGAAAGGCAGATCACTCCATGATTCGACTCCCTTGCTCAAAAGAAAGTCTTCAGGAACCGCAATTTTAGCTGCTTGCGAGCCAGTCACCCGATAACAGGCGGCAATCAAATCCTCGAAACAGAATTCACCAGGAGAGTTCACCAGATTAAATGCGCCTGTACTGCCTTTTTCGATTGAGTTCACGATAAAAACAGCCAGGTCGCGCGCATCGATAAATTGCAATGGAGCGCGCGGGCAGTCGGGCACAAGAACTTTTTCCCCATACGAAATTCGATACGGCCAATAGGTGAATCTGTCGGTTGTATCATGTGGACCGACAATCAGGCCGGGACGTATAATCAATGACCTCGTGCCTATCTTTTCTGCAGCCTTCTCACAAAGGATTTTAAAGCCGCCGTAGGTTTCTCCTGTGATCTGTTCAGGAGTGTCCTCTGAAATGCTGATTAATTCGGCATTTTCTTGCAGACCCGGGATTTCCTGATTCTTATAGACACTGATGCTTGAAATCAGCACATAAAGTGCATCAGAATGCACAATACTGCCAAGCATTTGTACCTGGCGCGGGAAGTAAGCACAGGTGTCGATGACAACATCCCAGTTTTCGCCTACAGCCTTGTCGATGTCATTTTGAATATTTCTATCACCGATGATGGTTTTTAACTGCGGAAAAATGTTATTTGTCCCACGATTAAACATTGTCAGGTCATGACCTCGACGGGTCAATTCTTCTACAAGGTGTCTGCCAACAAATCTGGTGCCGCCAACTAATAAGACCTTCATACTTTTCTCCATCTGGCTTTCCCGGAATTCTTCAACAAATCATCGCTTTCGAAAAGCTTTAGATGAGCCAGACCATCTTCAATCTCGACCCATTGTTCCGGTGAAACCTTGATCCTCTTGCACATGCTGCACAGCGTTACCAATTCTGTTGATCTCGCGGTGTCTGCGGCAAGCAGTCTGACTGGACTCCGCGACTCAGAGCGAAGAATCTTGCTGATTATTTCTATCTTTCCATCTGGTAGTAACTTGATAAAAAGTTCGAGATATCTTCGTTCACTGGGAGAATCGCAGCGGAATGGGATTGCTCGCGAAGAAATACCTTCTCTCACTCGCCTGAACAACTCTTGATACAGATACTGCGTTTCAAGACCTTCAATAAATTCCCATATCGTGTGTCCCACCACATTTTCCGGACGCAAGGAACCACCCCAGGCATTCGCATCTGCGAAGGTCTGCCAATTGTCGCTTACGCTGACGATGGTATCATCGCTGTCGATTCTATAAATGAAAGTATCTTTGCTCATGTGTACCCCCATGCCAATCCCAGCTTTAAGCCACACGAGGTTAGAACGTCATCCTCATTGTTTCTTTTCAGCTTGTCGCTCATTCGACATTATATTTATATAACCATCAACACGTGATGTCAGCAATTTTTGATGCGCTACCGAAAACAAATTGCCATGTGCAACAAAAATTCTTATAATCGT
>MFYY01000237.1:0-1282 GCA_001787855.1 Candidatus Riflebacteria bacterium GWC2_50_8
CCTGCTGCTGCTTTCCAACAGTCCCTACAACGGCAACGGTGATGTTCCATATCTCATCGAACCCGCACCAACCTTCTCTAACCGGGCAACGGGTTTTCATGGCAATATCATTCTGCATGAAAGCAACAGCAACAGTACCCAGACTCTACAGCTGGCCGACCTTAGCGCAACCGCCAACCCGCTTTTTGCCAGCTCTACTGTGACTCTTCATCTGACCGATACAGACCTGGTAAACATTCTCGCGCTGTATCAGGCTAATCCAAACCCGATCTGGGAAATGACAATTAAAGCAGGCGCATTTAAAAATATCTGGGGCGACAACAATCTTGCCTATCTGCCCTCAGATTATCCCGGCTCGATGGTAGTGGCCACAGGCACGCCGGCAACAGGCGCACAGATTGCCGCCGTTTCGATGAGCGACAAGCCACCGGTTAGCGCAAAAACTGCCAGTGAGCTGACCTTTGAAATTGAAGTTTTTCCGCCGGATATTGATGGCATACCGTTACCGTTGCAATGGCAGACAACGCCGAAAGCAGCAATCTTTCGTCAGGATACTGGTGCCTGGGTCGCTTCTGGAACCTTTATAAATTACAGCGAAAGAACAGTCGATGGAAGGTTGCGCGGCGTATTCCGCTACCAGAACAGTGCTGCTCTGCCAGCCGGCCTGCAGAGTATTCCTGCCGTAGTCAATATTTACGGCGTAACCGACATATTCGGAAACTCAGTGAACCTGACTGCTTCTTACGCTTACGATCTGAACAGCAAAAATGATGCAATGCCTGAAGGCTTCAGTGACACTGCATCTGCGGCAATACTGCTCGACACACAAAAACCCGCTGTCCTCACGGTTATCCCGAATGACTTTATTGGCAAGATTCCTGCCGGATCAATATTCAGAGTGAATTTTGACGAAGAGATGAATTCTGCGGTAATTCCAACCCTGACCCTGGCAACTTCGACTGAAACAATGACATTCACGTTCTCTGGCTGGTCATCGGCAACTTCAACAGCTGAATTCACCAACAATGCCGCCTTTACTTCTACAATGCCGAATGGAGTCTGGTATTACCAGGTTTCGGCCGGTGCCGATGCCGCCGGAAACGAGATGACGGTGACAGGTGCAACAACCTTTTCAGTAGAAGTGCGCACCTACGCGCCCGAAGTAAACCCTGGCAAAATTACCCTGCGCACTGTGCAGAACACCATCTCGACCGCACAACAGATTAACCAGCCGTGGAGCCCGACCGTGGGCGAAGCTGTTTTCAGCATAGAATACAGCAAC
>MFYY01000237.1:1337-10733 GCA_001787855.1 Candidatus Riflebacteria bacterium GWC2_50_8
CACTACCATGGCAACAGCAACTTTCTATGACCTCGGTCTTGGGCTGACCGGTCCAACCAGTTATGGCCTGAGAGTTACTGACACAGTTTTCAACCGCACTGAAAACCTGTATACGCTCATTCATGACAATCTGCCGCCGGCGATGACCAGCTTCAACATTACCGGAGCCGGACTTGGGTCGTCTACGACTGAATTCACCTATTTCAGACCGCAGATGGGCAACCTGAATCTTAATTTCTCAGCTGTCACCACTGATTCTCTGCGACTTGCAGTGTATCCGGAGGGCGGCGCCACGTCTACGTTGAACCTCAATCCTGTCATTGGCGGCTATGTAACTGCAACCGGCAGCAATTATGCTAACGGCACCTACACCTTTACGGTAGTCGATCTCGCCGGCAATATCGGCACCGGCTCGGCAACGCGCAAAATCATCGCTGACAGTATTTCCCCCAGCATGGTCTCTATCATTCCGACACATTCGATTGGTGGCAATCCTCCCTACTACATAGGATTATGCACAGCTTCAGATACTGAAGTTCAGGTGAAATTTTCTGAACTGATGAATGTCGACCCGGCCTATACTCCGACCTTAACTTTAAGTTCTGGCTCAAAGACCATTAACTGGGACTTCAAGGAATGGATTGATCTTAATCGCACTGCTGTTTATACAAATCGTGAAAACATTGATGCAACCTATGGCAATTCAAGCTATACCTTCACTCTTACCGGCGGGCGTGACCTGGCCGGCAATGCAAGAAACACCACGCTTGAGACCCCGCAGCAGGTTTATGTCTATACCAGCGGGCCATACGCAAAAGTTACCAACTATACCATTCAAGAACACATTTACGGGCCTACCCCACAGGTTGACCTCGCTTTCAACCCTGACTACGGCTCTGCAACACTGAGAATCAACATTACCGGGATTCTGGCCGGACCATACGATCTTATTGTATATTCTGGATCAAGTGCGGTCGGCTCATATATTGGCCTGCCACTGGCAAATCAGTCAGAAATCAACTTTAACGACATAACATGGTCTGATCCGTTAACTCATCCGCAGAATGGAAACTACACGCTCAAAGTCAGCAATGCCGGCGGCGAGTCGCCTGGCGATCTTTTCAGATATGACACCGCCTCACCATCGGTTACCAGCATCAGCCTGAGTGGCCCGGGATCTTACACATCAGATATTGTCACCGGATTAACTTTCTACCACTCACCAATCCTGGGTGATACAAGCGTTACCATGGCAACATCAAATTCTGACCTGGTAAGACTCCTGGTTGCCAGCGCTACCGCTACCAACACAGCCGATATGGCTTCATCATTTGGCGGAACAAGTCATCAGGCCAATCTATCTGCTCTGGGCAGCCTCACACAGGGCATCTACATGCTGACCGCCGTTGACCTGGCAGGCAATCTGGCAGATGGAACAGCGTCGCGCGCACGCCTGATTATAGATACTACCAGCCCAAGCGTTACTTCAGCCACACCAATACTTGCCGGAGCTCTGGCAACAGGCGCCGGAGTATTCGAAATAGTTTTCAGCGAACCAATGAACACCGCATTTTATCCGACCATGCAGATAGCATCAGACGCAATACCGGCCCCAATTTCACTGCAGTTCAGTTCATGGATCAGCTCGACAACCTGCCGCTTCAGTAACCCACAGGCTATAGCAGCAAGCTTGCCACCTGGCACTTACAGTTACCTTATCAGCAGCGGTTCCAAGGATCTCGCCGGCAACCTCAGCATTGCTACAACGGCAGGCTCGTTTACCGTTGAACTCTTTACTCTGGCACCTGTAATCACCGCGCCACGCATCACCAGCCGTCAGCTTGAAATCTGGAGCAACAAAGATCTTGTAGACTACCCATTGTCATTCGCAACCAATTCGGCTTCTCCTGATGTTGCTACTTTGAGTTTCACCTACAATGGGCTCTACCAGACTCCGCATACCATACACATTTACCGCAACAGCGATAACAGCAAAGTCGCATCATTTGTGATTTCCCCAGACGGGGCCACCTCAGTGCCGATAAACCACAACGCGCTCGGCAATCCAGGCGCAATAATGGCGAGCTACAGCTTTGTTCTTACCGACAACATTGGCAATGTTGGCGCTTCTTACAGCATTCCGATAATCTACGACGGCATCGCGCCAGTTATCGCGACAACAAGCGTAAGCAATGTCTTTATACCGCCAGCAGAAGCTACAGGTTACTATAACGGAAGCCTGGGATCGCTTAATGTAAGCTTTTCAACTGCCGCTTCGACAGCGACCGATTCACTAACACTCACAATATTTGGCATCGCTTCTGGAACAGGTAATGCCACATACAGTTACGAAATGAGCTCGAACCTTACAACCGGTGTAAACACTTACAGCGTTGCGTCTTCTACCATACCAGATGGCACTTACCTGATCACCTCCGCCGACCGCGCCGGCAACTATGCCGCCGGCGTGGCCACACTTACTCCGCTGATTGTTGACCGGGTTGCACCTGACGTTGTTCTGGCAACAACCACCGACAATCTTGGAGCAGAAACAGGTCTGTCGATTGTCAGCAGTCCAGCTGGTCAGTCATATTTCAAGCTGCAATTTGGCGAGCGCATGCGCGCAACAGCTTCTCCAACACTGGCTATAGCAACTGGTGCAACAGAAATTGGTTACACCTTTGTTAACTGGCTGACATCCGATACCGCACTTTTCAAGAATGTTGCCTCGATAACCAACGCTTTACCACAGGGCACTTACGTCTGCAAAGTAACCGGCATGGATCTTGCCGGAAACAGCATGAATATAAGCACCGGCACAGTCGATGTGCGCTCTCGCGGCCCAATTGTAAGCTCACTTTACACAACCTCTTACCAGGCAACCACAGCCAGTGCGACTTTGGCCAGCGGCCTTGAAATGCTGACCAACCAGCCATTCAGCTTTATTGTCGATCCAGAGGCGGCCACCATAAGCATTCAGCTGGCGCAGGTGCCAGACGACAACCCGGGTAACATCTGGCTGCACTTTATGCTTGATAACACAACGACTGCGTCTTACCCGGTTACACTCGTTGGTCTGAATGCAACCTTCACCTGGTCAATAGCTACCGGCCCGGTGCCTGCTCTGGCAACCACTTATACCATGCGGGTTGCCGACGCCAATGGCGACCTCTCTCTCGAAAGCCTCGCCTGGCGAAACGACAGCATCGCCCCTGAAGTTCAAACACTTGTTATTACAGGTGGCGAACTCGCCACGGATTCCGTTTACTTCAACCCTGACCGCCATAGCTATATTACCGCCAGATTCAACACTGCCGAATCAGAAGCACCAAAAATGCGAATACTTGGCATGAACTCTACAGATACTTACGACCTGACAAGTGCCGGAACTAATCAGTGGTCGATGAACTTTGAAGGGCGTTTCAGTCGCGATGGCAACGCCCGACTGCCTGACGCCAGCTATACTCTCGACCTCGTCGACCGCGCCGGCAATGTTGCCTTACTGGCCTCTAACGGCTTACCGATCGACTTTGAAGTGATAATTGATACTGTTGCCCCCATCATTGCAACTTACACACTGGCACAAAATTCTGTTGCAGTTACCTCATTTGCGCCAGGAGCTGGAGCACTGGAAATAATAACAATCCCGGACGATCCGGCAATAACCATTGCGGAAGTTGATCTGTGGTGGATTGAAGTACGAGATAACAGCGGAGTTAGAGTTAACCGACTTCCTATAACGAATAATGCTGGTGCATTCACAGCCAGCTGGGATGGCACCGACGCTAATGGCGCTCTGGTCCTTGACGGAACCTACACACTTATTGCTACCGACTATGCTGGAAATCAGGCAACACTGACCACTGAAGTATTTGCCAGAACCACTCCGTTCAGAGTCTCGGCAATAGAACAGGTCAGTTCGAGCTCGGCCCGCATCTGGTTTAATCATGATGTCGATGAGAACAGCTGGGTTGGAGCTATTGGCGCGATCATTGCTTCACCGCCGCTGACAATCACCAATCTCACCAGAGACCAGGAGCGTTCAATCACCTTCGATGTCAGCCCGGCATTCGAACATGGAATTTCTTACATTTTCACAGTTGCCACCGACACGATCAAAAGCATCTATGGTTCTGGAGTCGCCGAAAATGCCAGAACAGCAATATTGCTTGCCGATGGTCGCGGACCCGTAATCAGTGGTGTCAGCTTCCACAGTCTGGCCGGACAGCAGGAATTCAGAGTCGAATTCGACGAGAATTACACCGCTGTTTCGGCAGGAAACAAGAGTAACTATACTCTGGTCAGTGCCAGTGGCGCAGTTACTGTAGCGAACGCAATTACCCAGTCTGATCTGCGCAGCGTTATTCTCACTGCCAGCCCGGCTCTCGTCGAAAACGCCAGTTACACAATTACCGCCAACAACATCGTTGATGGCTACGGCAATGCTACCAGCTCTTCTTACGCATTCAAGGGTCGTGACCTGACCCCGCCGGAACTGACCGTATCGGCCTTCTCGAACCCGGCCAACGAAAACGACATCATAGTTGTAGTTACCAGCAACGAATCGCTTAAAGCGGCCCCGACCCTGAGTGTGGCCCAGAGCAACGCGCCGGTGGTCACCACAATCATGCAACAGGGCGCCGAACCGACATCTTACATGATGGGCGTCAGCCTCAGCGCTTCTTATGCCGGCAATGGCACGCTGCGAGCCGAGGCGCAGGATCTCGCCGGCAATAGCGGATTCGGCACGACAACCTTCACGGTGGCATACGTGTCGTCTACCAGAGCATCGATTGTGCAGTCGGCCGACAGCGTTATGACTTTGAACTTCAGTGCACAGAGTCTAAAGAACGACGCAACCGTGCGCATTCTGCAGCACAGGCTCGAAAAAACTGCTGCAACCGGCGGGGCAATCAGAACTTCGCTGCAACGGCAGTTCAGAGCTGCAATCGGCTCCGTGCGCGGCAGTCAGGCAACCGACACTGTTCTGCCCAACCACAACGAACTCTTTCCGGTATCTGATGCTTATGAAATCGGAATTCTCAAAGAGAAGGTAGATAAAGGCTTCAGCGTCAATCTGGTCAGCGACAAAGCGACTTCGACCGTCGGTCTTGGTCTTTTCAACCAGATCGGTGACAGCTGGCACTTCGTAACCGCCAGTCGTGACCAGGAAGGTGTCTTTGCGGCCAGAACCGGCTCATCTCAGATCTTCGCGATCATGTTTGATGCGGTAGCGCCGCAAATAGCTCTCGACAGCAGCATGAACCTGATCGAACCTTTCCGAACTGCCCGACCTGAATTCAAAGGCAGCATCGTAGAGGCTGGTTCCGGACTTAAAGCGGGCTCGGTCAAGGCTTATATCGACAATGGCCCGGCGCAGACAGTTCAGGTCGATGCTGGCGGCAACTTTGTCTTCACCCCGATGGCCGATCTGGTTGCCGGCAATCACGACCTGGTAATCGAAGCAACTGACAACACAGGTAACATCGGACAGATGGCATCGACAAGGTTCGCAGTGACTCTGCCACTGAGCATTGGCCAGATCATGCAATACCCGAACCCGGCCAGCCGGCGCGCATTTATCAGAATCAGCGCCAACCGTGGCGATCTGACCAGCGACCTGGTCAAGGTAACCATCTACGACGTTGCCGGCCACAAGGTGGGCAATCTCGACGATGTGCGTGCAGTCAGAGAAAACTGGGGCATCAACGCGAGATATCTTTACGATATCCCCTGGGATCTGAGTAATAAAGCTGGCAAGCAGGTTGCCAATGGCGTCTACTTTGCGAAGATCGAAGTGCGTGATCCTGATGATCCTTCGATCAAGACCAAAAGAAACTTCAAACTGGCAGTGCTGAGGTAAAACATGCTTAAACTGAACACTAAAAGCCTTATCAAAACTGCATTTGTGATATACATCATCGGTATCAGTCTGGTAATCGGCTGCGGCGGTGGCGGAGGCGGCACTGGCCGCCAGATTCTGCCCGGAGAAAACCCTGCCGGTCCGGTAGTCATTATTGGCACAGGAACAGGCACTGGCACTGGCACAGGAACCGGAACAGGGACAGGAACCGGCACCGACACGGAGCTTACGGTCACCCAGAAAATTGAAAAAGGCTGGACAGAAATGGCCGCCGGCAACTGGGGCGGTGCCATGTTGCATTTCGAAGATGCGATCAACGACACCCGCGCTACTGTTGCCCAGCGCCAGGAAGCTTATAACGGCCGAGGCTGGTCGCGTGTCAAGTATTACAGCACTCTTTCTGGCATGTCTGACTTCATGCAGGCCGGAGATCTTCTTGAGTCAAGGCTCGGTTATGCCCTTGGCCTTATTCAGCAGGGATCCCAGAGCGGTATCTCCGAGGCAGTGACCATTCTCACAGACATAGGCCTCAGCGACGAGTCTTACACACTGACACTTGAACACCAGTCGATTGGCGTCACCACTGCCGAAGCACGCGCCATGCTTGCCTATGCCCATTTCTGGCGAGCACAGTCGACAGATGCCGCCGAAGCCCGCAGGCTTATAATAAGGGCAAGAACTGAAGATCCTTCAGAAACCTCGGCCGTAGCACAGATTTACAACACCCTTATTAAAGCTGGACTTACAGGAATATGATGACTTAACGTTCCCACATTGAATGGGACAAAAGGGATAGGCCGGCAGATCGGAAAACCGATCTGCCGGCCGCTTTTTAGGTCAATGCGGCCATATCATTTTTTTTACTCCGGATTTCCTTATGAATTGCCGATGAACTATCTGACTAGTCGAAAACTATTAGTTCCACCCGGAGGAACCACTGATATGACGAGAAAAAAGGCAAACACTGGATCAAACAAAATCCTCATCAGGAGCGCATTTGTATTACTTCTGCTCCTGCTGACGGCAGCTGCAGGTAATGCCGCCATTACCAATCAGACAGCCGTACTGTCTTCAGATTTGAATGGCGACGGCGTTGCCGGCATTGGTGACACAATTACCTTTTCGTGCCGTTCTACCACTGCTGATCAGAGCCAGTATCCTTATGTCAATTTAAGCGCATTTGGAAACGCCTATTTTCCGCTGGTAAACATTGCCGGTGACTTCTATTCTGCCTTTTTGACCGTTTCTCCTGGCAGCGTAGAAAACAATACCGTGCAGACCTTCCAGTTCGCTGACGAAGGTGGCGTTCGCATTGGCGGCAGTCTGATGGTCGATAATCGCCGCCCCAATTCGCTCTATGGTCCGTCAACTACCGGGACGACAGGACTTGGCAGTGTTTACAAGGTTGGCGACAGTCTTCAGATCGACATGGAAATGAGCACATCATTCGACAGCGATGCTCCGCGAGCAAACCTTACCAATATCGGGCTCGGCGCCAGCCATATTTTATCAAGAATCGGCGGACCGGACTCAGCACCAGTATATCGACTGAGCATTCCCTTTCCTCTTAACCGCGAAGGAACAGCGACAGCAATAACCGTTGTAGCGACAGACGATGCCGGCAACAGCCGCAGTTGGGATCTTTCGGTTTCGTATGACACTAAGGAACCAGAAATTCAGTCAGTTACTGCAATTAACATGACTACCGGTAAAACCTGGGTAACATCAGGCGATACTATTCGTATTCAGGCAGTAGTAAGCAATTACGACTTTGACAAGCTGGTGATGACTAACAGCGTTTTGTTTCCAGCCGGCATTACCATGATCAGAACGGCAGGCAATACCCCGGGCCTGGAATCTACTTTTCAGTATGATTACTATGTGGCTGACGTGCCTGATGTTCAGAGCAACTTTGTAACCTTTGAAGTAATAGCAAAAGACGACGCCGGCAACGAAAGCACCCCGCGCACCTCGAACCCGCTGGCTCTCGACAATATTCCGCCTGAATTCGACCAGTTTGGTCAGGCCGGCAATGTAACCATAATCGAAAACGGCGGGGTCATTGGCGACAATATCGCTATCATCAACGATCAGCTGCATTTTTACGGCAATCTTTCAAGTGTGATGACCGACGTCATCATCACTGTCGACTTGACCTCAATCGGCGGAGTCAGCAATCAGATCATTCCATTCAACAACTCCGCAACAACGACCTTTGAACTGCTCTATAATGTAATTCAGTATACCTCTGAAAACACCATGCCAAGGGCATTTAACGTTACCGCCAAAGATACGGCCGGCAACCAGATCAGCCAGATTGTCATGCCGATCGTTTATGTCGATAATACTCCGCCGACAATAAGTGGCGCCCAGATTCAGAATATATCTCGGCCAAGTCTGCCGGCCAGGCATGGCGACCAGGTCGCCATACAGGCCAGCATCACCAGTATCGATAACGGCAGCACCTGGGTAAACTTCGAGCGCATAGGCGGCACCGCCAGCAGCACTCTGTCACCTTATTCTGGTTCAACTTACCGCCTTGATCACGTTGTCGGTGATCCCACCATCGGTAATGCTTACGATCAGAACGTATCATTTACCGTCTATGTTGCTGATGACTCCGGCAACACTGCTTATTCAGTCACCGGACCGATAACCATAGACAATGAGCCGCCGCTGATTCTGGGCTCGGCCTATCAGTCTGAACCAGTTCTAAGCACAACTCACCCATATGTCAGGGTCAACGACCGCATCACTTTCAAAGTTCAACTGGCAAGCTCAGCAGCGTCAGTTCATGATGGTGAAACTGTCAAACTTAATCTTACCGAATTTGGCGAGACTACCGCTGTTGACATGCTTTATGATGGAGTTGCAACCTACACTTACAGCACAGATGTGCCGGCTGGAACCCTCAACAATGACTTTTACTTTGCATTTGCTGCTACTGACAATGCTGGCAACAGCAGATCAGGAACAATAAAGGTAAAAATCGACAACAAGCCCTGCGATGTTGGGCCAATGGCTATCAACTGGCTTACCGACCTTAACAAGTCAGGTCTCGTTAACATAGGCGACCGCCTTGAACTGATTGTTCCGGTTGATGAGCCTGACGCCGGCACCTGCACGATCGACCTTTCTCTGGTCGGCGGGGCAAGCTCATATGTTATGAGTTATGATGCGGTTTTGCGCCGCTACTATCTCGTACACGATTGTCTGGAATCTGCCACCGAAAACCCGAGCTACATATTCAGGGCATCCGTGGTCGACAAGGCCGGAAACGTCATGAACTCGCTTTCGTCACCCTTCGAAGTCGATTGTCGACCGCCGGTAGTTGAATACGCCTCGGCAACTTACCAGGAGCTGAAAGGCAAGCCCGGCGTAGTAAACATCGGCGACAAAGTAACAATTTTAGCGCAGCTTGACCTCGGCCGGCTCGATGGTGGTGCCCCGACAGTTAACCTCACCGCAATTGGCGGCAATGCCGGACAGCAACTGCTCGACGATGGCGCCAACAATGATGGCATTGCCGGCGA
>MFYY01000237.1:10828-12273 GCA_001787855.1 Candidatus Riflebacteria bacterium GWC2_50_8
GACAGGCATGAGCAATCCATCCGCGGCATTCATTGCCAGGAATGTCAAATTCTCAGACATGAAAATGATGGGTAAAGAATTGACGCATTTAAGGTGTGTCATTGATGGTTCTCCAATAAACCAGGCGGTGGCGTTTAACCAGGCACAATGGTACAGCGTTTGGAAGGAAACCAAATCGAGATTCGATATCGTGTATTCGATAGAAATTAATCGATATTTTGAGAAAGAAACCCAACAGATCAATATCCGTGATATGCGTCCATCGCAATGATCTGAACGTGATTAAATGAAAAAACCTTCCCGCATTAAAGCCATTCTGCTGGCAGTTCTGGTAACGATTATCTGGTCCACTTCTTGGGTGTTGATCAAAATCGGCTTGGCAGACATTCCAGCCATGACATTTGCGGGTTTGCGTTACGTGTTGGCATCGCTGTTGTTTCTTCCGCTGTTGTTAAAGAAAGACATCAGGCAGCAGATCAAGCGTTTGTCTAAGCGTGAATGGGCTGTGATGGTGCTGCTGGGTGTGGTGCTCTATACGGTTGGCCAGGGAGGACAATATCTTGGGTTGGCTTACCTTCCTTCTGTGACCGTAAGTTTGATTTTGAACCTTAGCGCTCTATTTGTGGCCATTGTTTCAAGCATCACAATTAAAGAAAAATTGAATTGGCTGCAATGGATTGGCGTGCTACTTAATCTGGCCGGGGTTTTTATCTATTTCAACCCAGTAAACAATCCTCTGCAGGGGCATTGGCTGGGCTGGCTTTTTGCTGTGCTTTGCCTTTTAGGTAATTCGGTGGGCTCCATCATAGGGCGTGAAGTTAACCGCAGCGCGAGAATTCATCCCATTGTGATCACGGGCATCAGCATGACGATTGGATCGGCATTGATGCTGGTGACAGGCATCCTCTGGCAGGGACTGCCGCCCCTCTCTGCGCAAAGTATCTGGATCATTGTGATTTTGGCGGTGGTCAATACAGCAGTCTGTTTTACCTTGTGGAATTACACGCAGCAAACGCTTTTGGCAACCGAATCATCCATCTTGAACAACACCATGCTGGTTTATATATCCATATTGGCGTGGATCTTTTTAGGCGAAAAACAAAGTCTGGTGGGGATTGTTGGGTTGGTCCTGGCATTGGCGGGAGCCATGCTGGTGCAAATCCAATTGAAGAAGCAACCTAAAACCTCCTTATCTGACATGCTATAATTATTTTCTAACTAATCCAGATTACAGGTGTTCGGGAGGGAACCAAACCATGAGTGATCAATCCGTCACGACCCCAGCGGTATATCCGGCAAGAACAACGAACCCCTTGCCAGGGGTGTTTACTCCTCCTCCCGTGAATAAGGTAGAAGATACAGGTCTGGGGCTTTTGTGGCTTCAAGATTTGGCTTTGAAAATAATTTATTTTCAGGGTTACCTCACCGGTTTGAAAATTGCTGAA
>MFYY01000237.1:12360-12489 GCA_001787855.1 Candidatus Riflebacteria bacterium GWC2_50_8
ATGGGGTTGGGAGAAAGCGCTTATTTGTATGCCATCACCGGGGCAGGAATCATCCGCGCCAGAGAAGCACTTGACCGCTGTCAATATGCCGGACCAGCACCAGTGCCGCTTGAAGTATATAATGACTCA
>MFYY01000238.1:0-7739 GCA_001787855.1 Candidatus Riflebacteria bacterium GWC2_50_8
GACAGGTTTCCGGCCATGCGAGTGATCAGAGCGAAAAATCAGCTGAGTTTCTGGGTCATTGCTCTGACCTGGCTGTTGGTAATAGGTCTGCCGGTGCTGCTTTTCAGGTTTTCGCTCGGTCAGCTTCTGCAGAATAGGTATCAGCAAAGTGTGCAGCGCATAAAGCCCCTGTTGTTCAGCGAACTCGAAAGCTTCAAGTCTGATCTCGAATTTACCAGTATATTGGAACAGGATTTGCGCAGGTTCAACCGGTTGAATGGCTTTGTCGAGCTAAACGCCGGCGCCATGCAAAAGTTTTGTAGCAACTTTGAGGAAGCCAGAGCTGCCGGTCTGAAGCAGACCCTTGCAAAGCACCTTGGCATACCGGTTTTTGCTGTTTTCCTGCATGGGCCCGATACAATGCATGTTGACACCGCTCTGGCCTCTGCCAGTAATGCCGAAGTGAGCATTCCGCCGAGAGTTATGTTACGTCGTTTTTTTTCGTTGATGAACCATCAGCACCAAATGGCGCCTGTTACCGGTTCATACAGCCCGGCTTTTGCTGTCGGTACCGATCTGGAGGATGTAAAAACGATACTTGCCTATCACGAAAATTTTTTGCAGAGGCTTATTGGCACAGCCGTCGGCTTTAAAATGGAGCCAGACAGGGTATACAGAAGCACTGCCGGCAAAATCGGCGACACCGGCCCGGTATTCATGTATTACGCACGATCTTACAGCCGTAATAAAGAAAAAGAACATAATCTGGGCGGCTATCTCGCAGTTATTCGCGCTTCTGATATACCTGAAAGCTATATTGTCAGAAAAGCATCGGCCGGCTCTCTTTATAAGTACATGCGGCGCCGGGTTATCACACTTAAGCCGGTTATAAATGCTCCTGACAACTACGAAGAACTCGGTCTGACCCGATTTGTCGAATACCCTGACCGAATTTCCCTGCAGACTATGGCGACTCCTCGGCAAATTGTCAGAATGATCCAGAAGGGATCGATTGTTCCGCGTGATTTTTCGGGATTTACCGGACAGACAACCGGCATTGAGGTGAGTTGCCCGAAGAGTGAACTTGCGCACCCGCTGTCAGCTCATACTTCTCTGGTCGACCTTTTTCTCAAGCTCTTTCTGCTTGGTGGCAGTCTGCTGATGATGCGCTTATACCTTTTTGGCTTTAATCTGAGTATGTCGCTGGCTTTTAAAACTTCGGCTGCAGTAGTTGCTGCCGCTGCGTTACCTCTGCTCAGTCTGTTGCTCAGCGTGGTGGCTTATCGTGATTTTGCTGAAGTTGCACAGAATGACAGGATTCAGCGTTATCTCAAGATGAGCAGTGCGCGTGCGCAAAACCTGCTGGCCGCGAAAGTTGCTGAACACGAGCGCGCACATCGTGAACTTGCCGCGACTCTTGGCAAAATGTCACATCTGGAAGAACGACAGATCGGGGATTACCTTCGTAACTGGTTGCGCGCGCGGCCAGTTCACAAGGTAATGTATAAGAGACTTGATGCTCCAACCTTGCAGATTATGGCAGATGGGCCATGCCCGGATACTGTTAAAAAATCGATTGATGGAGCCAGACTTGTTTTGCAGTCTATTGTCGAGCTGATTCTTTGTTCATCGATTGTTAACCCCGACGTGGAGAGCATGTCCACAGTTATGACCGAGGCATCACAGAATGTCGAAGGCACAAATTCTCTGATGATGAGCAATGGCCGTCTGTTGAATCTGGCCAAGTTTACCGGGTATGTGAGAATAGCTTTCGTGATGGTTTTTGATGATGAGAACGTGCCGCGCAAGCCAGTTGCTGTTACTGCCGTCGTCTATTCGATCGAAAAACTTGTTGATGAGGTTCTGGGCGAACTCGCCAGCAAGATACCTCTTGAACAGAGGCTCGACGGCATGAACCTGGATTTTGCCTTTGGCTCAGCCAAGGGCCGTGTCGTCACCAGTTTGCCGGAGCATCGTTCTGGCAGATTATCTCAGGCTTTTGTGGAAGAACAGCTTGATGCCTGCAGCCGTTTGCAGAGGGAGCTGAGCTGGTATGGCCGGCAGGCTGGCGCTGAGTTCTTTTCGTTAGCCAGGCAGAATCAGTCTTTGCCGGTGCTCAGTCTGGTAAGAATCACCAGAAGTAGCGCCGCCAACCTGCTTGGGTCGGGATTTTTTGTGAACTGGTCTTTCCCGATCCTGATAATGTTGCTTGTTCTGATACTATCGCGAATATTTTTTATTGAGCCGGCTTTGCAGTTTTCGCGGGGCCTGGAGGCAATTGCCGGCGGGGATTTTGCGCATCGCCTGGAAACAGCTGGTGGTGATGAGTTTGCCGAGCTCGCCGGCGATTTTAACCAGATGGCCAGAAGCCTGCAGGAAAAGGAAATGCTGGAGTCATATGTATCAACAGATGTGCTGCGCACTGCAAAGGAATCAAGTGAGACCAGCCTGCAGCCAGGTGGCGAAAAGATTGCTGCTACTGTTGCCTTTATTTCTCTGTTACCTGTTCAAAAAGACCCCGATGCCAGAAACGACAGCGCTCAAATTATCGCACGCATCAACAGGCTGTTGAATCTCGTTCATGTTTTGTGTTCAGAACACGACGGGATAATTGACAAAGTCATTGGCCATACTCTGATGGTTGTGTTCAGAGAGTCGGAGTCGGGGCCTGTTCATCAACTGCGGGCCTGCCTGGCAACGAAGCAGCTGGTCGATGCCGTCAGGGATTCAGAGTTTGGCAGCAGCTGTCGAGTCGCGGCCGGTCTCGCGTGCGGCCAGCTGGTTTCCGGCAAAATTGGCTCTCGCAATGGCAAACTGGACTTTACGGTTATTGGCGACACGGTTAATCTTGCGGCCAGGCTCAAGTCTTATGCCGAAAGCCTCGATGGATCGGTTATACTGCTTTCTGATGCCATGCCCGGCGAAATAAGCGGTCATTTTGTGACCCGCCTCGAAAGCGAGGTTCAGCTCAAGGGCAAGTCTTTGCAGACACGCATTTATCTGCTTCAAAAGCCTGTCGGACTTTAACGGCAAGACTTCGATTGTTGAACGGCTTATGCAGAATCGCAAAGTTCAAATCTTTGACCGCATGCTCATCGATAGCATCAGCGGTGTATCCTGACATTAACAGCAGTTTTATCTCGGGGCGGCTGGCTGCTATTTGTTTCGCCAGTTCACAGCCATTCATTGATGGCAAAATGACGTCACTTAGCAGCAGTTGAATGCTGTCCTGGTTCTGCTCAAAAATCTGCAGTGCTTCACCAGGAGTTCGTGCCGCCAGCACGGTGTAGCCCAGTTTTTTCAGCATCAGACTTGTCAGCAGGAGTAAGCTGGGCTCATCTTCTACCAGAAGGATTGTTTCGCTGCCCCCAGGAAGTGATTTCTGGTTTTCGCTTGCTTCTGTTTCTTCTGCGTCCACGGATTTTGGCAGATAGATTCGAAAAACAGTGCCCTGTTGCGGTGCGCTGTCAACGTAGATGAAGCCATGGTTTTGTTTTACAATGCCATATATTGTTGCCAGCCCAAGGCCGGTGCCTTTGCCTTGTTCCTTGGTGGTGAAAAAAGGCTCAAATAAATGCTCAACGACAGACTGATCCATGCCGCAGCCTGTGTCGGCGAAGCTGATTAAAACATAATCTGTATCAGCATAGCCTGGAGTGGTAGAAAGATCTGATTTATCAGTTTGCATTAAATTGCGGGTTTCGATAGTAATTGTGCCGGCGCCGGCTATGGCATCACGCGCATTGACTGCAAGATTGGCAAGAATCTGGTCGATTTGAGACGGATCGACCCTGGTTTTCCAGAGATTGGCCTGTGGCTTCCAGACGAGATTTATGTTCTCGCCGATCAGTCTTTGCAACATTTTCAGCATACTGGTGATGGTTTCGTTCAGATCAATAATTTGCGGACTGATAACCTGCTTTCGTGCAAAAGCCAGCAGCTGTCTGGTAAGATTCGCGGCTCGCTGTGCTGTGTTGGCAATTTCCCGAAGGTCTTCCAGGACGGGGTGGTTATCCTCTAATAGATCCATTGCAAGCTCGGAATGACCGAGAATCACTCCCAGCATATTGTTAAAATCATGAGCTATTCCGCCTGCCAGTCTGCCGACGGATTCCATTTTCTGCGCCTGAATAAGCTGAGCGTTGAGCTGTTCACGGTCTTCTTCATATTCTTTCTGATGTCTTACCTCGCGCAGTTCCCGTTCAATGGCGTATGGCAACCGTAATAAATGATCTTTGAACAGATAATCGCTTGCTCCGGCCCTGACCAATGAGAGAGCCGTGTCTTCTCCTATCACACCCGAAACGACGATGAACGGAATTTCCGGGTTGCTTTGTTTCAGAATATCAAGCGCTGCTCTGCCATCGAAACCAGGTAGTCGGTAATCAGAGACAACAATATGCCACTCGCTGTTCGTCAGGGCGGCACGCAATTCGCCGGCAGTTTCAACCCGTATCCAATGGATATTCTGGAAGGAATTTTTGACTTTTCTAATTATAAGTTCAGCATCTTGCGCCGAATCTTCGATAACCAGTATTTTAAGAGGCTGGTTATCAGAATCTTGTAGCGCCCTGGCGTCTGGTAGACTGTTTCTATTGTGGAGATCATTATTATTCATAGTACCAACCTGAATTACTATTTTTTTTACAGCAGATGCCACGAACATATCCTGTTGCTTAACTACATGTGAATAAAATCTGCTGTGCTCAAGAACAAATCAGATACTGTATTAAAATATCACAAAAGCTCGTTGCTTGAACAACACAAATGAAAAGACTGTGTTTTCATAAATGAAATTCTGCGACCAGTCTCGAACTGGCCGATAGATGGCAAGCCCTTATGCTTGCAAGCTTGTTGCTCGGTTTCGCAAATCCGGTAAAATTTTCGGGCGCAGTTGTTTTTGCCCGAGCATTTGTATAGAATGAGGCATCCGCTTAAGGGGCTGTATAATGAAAAAACGTGTTGAGAGTGCGATAAGACTGATTCTGGAAAACATTGGCGAGGGCTGGTTCATCATTCTCGAAGAACCTGATACTGAAAAGTTTGTGCAGTTTGCTTACGACGAAGATACCGGGCTGATTTTCGATCTGCCCTTTCAGGCGCTTGACGAAGACGAGCTGGTGCGTGCCCGCCAGGTTCTGGGTGAAGTTGGCGTGGGCGATGAAGTTGCCAGTATTTTTGATTCTCCCGATGGTGAAGCTGTTGGCGAACAGCGGTCGTTTAACTCGATGGTCGGCAGCGATGTCGATCAGGCGGTAGATCTCGTGCATCGGGTATTTACTTACGTCTATGGCTTTGATGACAAGACCCGATTTAATGTGACAATCAGCTGCTGACTTGTAACATAAGCGGTATGCCGCAGGGCAGAGGCACTAAATGAGCAATGAAAAAGGCGCAGTCGCGAAGGTCGACAAGTGTCGCTACTGTCTGAGTGAAATTCCAGCTGGCGCGGTAAAATGCTTTCAATGCCGCGAATGGCTGGATGGTCGCGCCGAACCGGCAATAGAGGCTGACGAAATTCTGGTTCGACCTGATGCGACTGTGCGTCCGCCCGAGTTGCCGCCGTCATCGTTTCAGAGCCGGCTCGCGGCAAAAGTTCCACAGATCGGTTACTGGACTTTCTACTTTGCCATGAGCATGCTGTTTTACATTGTTATTGCCCTGCACTGGACATTTGGCACGGAAGACCGCATATTCCTGGTTTCTTTCATGTTCAATGCCATGCAGATGTTCTTTTCTGCCGCCGGTATCGTGTGGTTCGAAAAGCTGCTCGACCGCTTTCGGGCTGAAATCCCTTTAATAACTGGTTGGAGCGTCGAACGTAGTGAAGAATATTACATGCAGGCGCGTGCGCGAGTATTTTCTTCAGGAATCCCGATTGTTGTCGGTCTGCTGATCTGTACTGCGGCTGTTATTGGTGACAGTCAGGTTATCGGTATGCCATTTGCGACCGATTCTGGTCGGATTGCCTACCTGATCTATGAGTTTTGTTTTCTTTTCTGGAGCGCGTCGGCGATTGTTTATTTTATCAAGTTTGCCATGTTTATCAGGGAATTCGGAGATCTCGACCTGCGTATTCTGATAATTCAGGAAGAAAACTCCGGCATCCGCATGCTCGGCAAGTTTATTCTGCAGACGACCCTGTTTGCGGTGCTTCCATACATTTGCAGTATAACGGCCCGGCATATTGGCGGCTGGAACTTTTCTTCACTGCTGTCGCTGTGGTTTTCACTTTTTGGTGTCGCGATACTGTTTTACCTGTTCTGGCCTATTTATAACATTCACCGTGCGATGATCAGAGAAAAGGATCGCAAGCTTAACCTGGTTTCAAATGAGCTTAACACTTTGTTGGCGCGGCCGCGCCTCGAAAAAGAGAACATTCACAAGGTGCGCAACCTGCTCGAGATAAGAAATTATCTGCATGCGATCAACACCTGGCCATTCGATATGAACAAGGTAGTCGGGCTGCTCTCAGCAGTTATCATTCCGCTGGCCTCTGTGCTGGTAGACCGCGCGCTCAAAGGCGGCAGGTAGATTTTCGCAAGACGTTTCCAGGAGGCTGTTACCGTGCTGGGTACTATTGAAATTTTCGTTGTCGCATATATCGCAATTCTGCTGGTGTTGATGGTTATCGCCTATGCAGGCTTGAAGGCCGCTTTTACTCTGACCGCTGGTCTTAATGAAGTCATCAAAGGGCTGGCTGCCATCGAGTCGCGCCTGGCCAGAATCGAAGAAAAGCAGGAGTAACCTGGCAAAGGGTGTCAGGAAAAAAGAATAAGGCTGGCTGCCATTATCATCATTCCGCTGACAACGCCGTAGGTGCACAGGTGATGCTCGCCGTATTTTTCGGCGGCGGGCAGCAGCTGGTCGAGCGATATGAAAACCATAATTCCGGCTACTCCGGCGAAGAGAAGGCCGAATAACGTGTCATTAAAGAATGGCATGAGCAGAAAATAACCGACCATAGCGCCGATTGGCTCAGCCATTCCAGACAGAAATGAATACATGAATGCTTTGCGCCTGCTTCCGGTCGAATGGTAAATCGGCACCGAAACTGCGATTCCTTCGGGAATATTATGTATGGCGATTGCAATTGCGATGCTGACGCCGAGAGTGGGTTCCTTGAGCGCAGCCGTAAAAGTGGCAAGGCCTTCGGGAAAGTTATGTATGCCAATGGCGATTGCCGAAAAGATACCCATGCGATGCAACGCTGCGGTTGAAGGTTCTTTGGCCGCAGTTTTTTCCGGGCACTGGTTGAGTTCGGCAACTTCGTGTGCTTCGTGCGGGTTTTCAAAGTCAGGCACGAACTTGTCGATAAGGGCAATCAGCAACATGCCGCAGAAAAAAGCTACAGTTGTCGCCACATAACCTTTGGTTTCGCCCATAGTGGCGATGAGAGAGTCTTTAGCCTTGAAAAAGATTTCTATCATAGATACGTAAATCATCACACCTGCCGAAAAGCCGAGGGCGACAGCAAGAAATCTCTTGTTGGTGCTTTTTGAGAAAAAAGCGAGCAGGCTGCCGATGCCAGTTGCCAGGCCAGCCAGCAGAGTAAGCATGAAAGCGAACAGCACGTTTTCCTGATACATGTTAGAGTGACTCCGCAAATGAATACAGATATAAAAAATATTGCTACAAATCTAGCACAAAAGGGTATATTTAGATAGGAACGAAATATAGAGCACGGCGACTTCGCGCTGCTGTAAAAATGATCTGAGGGAGGCCCAGTATGCAGGGACGAACTATCTTTGTCAGTGATT
>MFYY01000238.1:7766-10528 GCA_001787855.1 Candidatus Riflebacteria bacterium GWC2_50_8
ACTGGTATCAGAAGGGCGTGCACGAGCCGCTTTTAAAGAATTTCCTGCGCTATCTTCAGTCGGGCGAGAATCATGTTGAAGAGCTTGTGATACTTGGCGACTGGTTCGATCTGTGGAATTACCTCCCGCTATCTTCGCCGCCGGATATCGCTTTGATTTTGCGGCAGAATCCGGGTGTTTTTACGCGGCACGCTGACGGAGATTTTATCAGCCTTCTCGACACCGTTAAGGTTCGCTATATTAACGGTGACCACGACATGGAGGTTGAACTGCGCGACTTGAATCGATTGTTTTCGGTGCTCACTGACCGAAGAATTTTGCCAGGCCATGGCTCTGATCTTGAAAAGCCTGCTCTGGCCAACACCTATTATACGCAGGGACCGGTCTGGGCCGAGCACGGCAACCAGCACGATCTTTTCAACAAGCCTTCAGAGACAGATGCTAATCCTTTGGCGCCACTGCCACTGGGTTATTTTGTAACGCGCATCTATTGCCACTACCTGCAGAAGAGAATCGCCAGCGTTCATCGCCTGGATGCATCAGCAGTTGCAGGTTGCTGCGAAACCAACCTCGAAAGTTTTGGAATCAGCCTCGAAGAGTTGGTGCAAAAGCTGCATAATCAGCTTAAAAATGGCGAGAAGCTCAATCCGGCAGGAATAATTCTTGAAATGATGATGCAGCATAACCGCAATAACCTGTTGGAGTTTAAACTCGGCAGCAAAAGCCTGGCAGAGGTCAATACCGATGGAATTGCCCGATTCTACCCGGATCTTATCAACGAGGAAAACTTTTACGATGCTCTGTGTGAAGCTGAGGTGGCTTTTGATGGGCTATGGCACTTCGCCCGCGAGCACATTTTAACCAACCCGCATACCAGGGTGGTAGTCATGGGGCATACGCATACAGCTCTCAACATGCATTGCGGAAGCCTTAAAAATCATGTTTTTGCCAATCCCGGATATTTTTGCCCGCCGCAGCCAGATATAGATTCTGGAATGCATCTGCCTGGTTTTATCGAAGTCGAAAGCTTCGCTGACGGCAGTATGAAGGTTTGCCAGAAAATTGTCGCTGGCACTCTGAATGAAGATATAAGAGAAATATCTACCTTGCGGGTGTATTAAACTTTCTGCAGATTAGTTATTGTTAAAAGCTGCCTGTTGTGCTAAAACAAGCAGCTGCATTTCTTGTCCCTCATTTGTTGTGCATAAACATACTCTACTGTTGCAGCTGCTGTCACGGCAAACTGCGGAAGATTGGTTTAAGATGAAGTTTTCTTTCAGCCTGTATTTTCAGATTACCATCCTGTTCGTGCTGCTTAGTATTTTTTCGGTGATCGCTGCTGGTTCTTTGAATTACCTCGAAAGCCGCAAAATCATTGTCGATCAGTTCAACAGGTCGATGCGAGATATCGCAACTACCATTGGCTCAAGTTTGAGTGGCAAGGCTGATGATGCTGCCAGCGTGATCATGCGTCTCAGCCGTCATCAGGTGTTGTTTTCGCAGGACTCTGCCGAGATTCAACGTTTTCTGCAGGTGGCAGTTGATTCATCTTCGTTGTTCAACAATATCTACTATTTTGACCCGGCGGGTCCACTGAAAGCGGCAGCATACGCTGACGGCCGCGATGTGGCGCGTTATGCCGGCGAAAATTTTCTGGCTTACGCTGATCAGGAAAAGACGCACGATGTTTATCTCGATCTGGTGAAGGCCCTCGAAACCCGGACGCCGGTATTTTCGGCCTTCTTTAAATCAGCAACTGGAACCCTGATGAACTCGTTCATCGTGCCGGTTTCTGACGTTGCCGGCAATGTTGTTGGCCTGCTCAGCTGCGGAATAGCCATGGACAGCTCGTTCAAGCTGCTAGAAATGATGAAAACCCTCAAGCCGCATCCAAATGGCTATGTAGCTCTTATTGATGCCGAAGGAAGGGTTCTGCTAAGCGCTGGTGATATGCCGGCCGACTTGTCGCCAGAGCGTGACTGGCTAACCCGTGAAGACTCTCTGATCAGCGGTTCTGGCTATTTGCAGGCCGTGTATCGCATGGAAAAGACTGGTCTGGGCGTCTGCAGCGGTTTGCCGGAAACGGCAGTCAGTGAAATGCTCAAACGCCTGCAGAATGCGACCACCTTGTTTACTCTGGTGGTTGGCATTATCGCCTGTCTGGCTGGAATTGTGGCTGCCTATATTCTTGTGTCGCCTATAACGGCACTGGTAAAAGGCCTGCGCAGCCTGCATGCCGGCCAACCTGGCTCGCGTATTGGTTGTCGGGCTTCAGGTGAAATTGCCGAGGCGATTTCCATATACAATGAGATGCGCGAAAAAGAACAGAAAGCTCGCACAAAGTTGCCAGGGCAGGATGGCGTCTGAATTTTTCGGTGAGTTTTTGCTTCTCACTGCTTGCGTAGAATGAATTTGTCAGTATAATTTAAAAATAATCGCAGCATTATCATCCACAAATTGTCATATTTCTGGCAGAATTTATGCAAATCATCAGGTGTTTTTGCAAATATTCTTCCGGGGCTATTGCCAAAAGCCAAACTATCATTAGAATTATAAGAAGTTAACCGGTACACCCGGTGAGATGTAGTTCTCGAGTTTAGTGGTCGAGTTTCCAGAAGGAGTGAGTATATGAGAAAAAATACGCTTAGAGTTCTCAGTAGTGTAATGTGCCTCATACTTCTGGCCACCCTGGTTTTCCAGGCACCTCTGATGGCTGCAACGCAGACCATTCCTGTCAGAGTTGGGGGCGAAACGTTTAACGT
>MFYY01000238.1:10534-11145 GCA_001787855.1 Candidatus Riflebacteria bacterium GWC2_50_8
TGGTCAGTGGGTATCAGTAAGATCGGGTACTCAGATTACCCATTACAACGTCAGGTTTGTTAATGGCAGACCGGTTGCTCTTGAGATGAGCCAATACACCAAACTGGTGTTTGGTGAGGCAGGTGTTGTCGGTAGTTCCGGCTCAACCGGTTCTCAGGCATCTGGCGGCAGCTCATCTTCTTCTTCAAGTTCGCAGTCATCAAGCACCAGCAAGCCTTCAACCGGCTCGCAGTCTTCTCAGGGTGCCGGAACACCGGTTGGTGGTTCGGTAGCTGATGATGTTGCTCAGACCACTTCTCAGACCACAGGCAAGCCAACTGGCAATAGTTCATCTGCCGGCAACGCTGGTTCAGTAGCCGATGATATTGCTCAGAGCACTTCTCAGACTTCTGGCAACACTTCATCAGGTGGCAATACTTCTGCTGGCACAGCCGGTTCGGTAGCCGATGATGTTGCACAAAGTACTTCTCAGACCTCTGGCAATACTTCATCCGGCGGCAGCGGCAAATATGAACAGCTTGAACTGCCTTTTGACAAGCCGCAGACTTCCGGCAATACTTCATCTGGTGGCAGCGGTGAACAGCTTGAACTGCCTTTTGACAAGCCGACTT
>MFYY01000238.1:11199-17526 GCA_001787855.1 Candidatus Riflebacteria bacterium GWC2_50_8
GGTGGATCAACCACCACTACCCAGACTTCTTCTAATTCCACTACTTCAACGAAAACAACCTGGGATCCTTCACGGCATCCCAGAGACCCTCAGACCGGCCGCTTCATTTCTCATGATGAAGCTGTAAAGCGTGGCCTCATGGATCCTCCTGATGGCGCCACCGGTTCAGTGGCAGATGATGTCGCCCAGGCTGGCAGCACCGCTGATGATGTCGCCCAGGCTGGCAGCACTGCCGACGATGTAGCTCAGGCCGGCGGCACCGCTGACGACGGCATACAGGCTGGCAGTAATGCTGATGATGTGGCCCAGGCTGGTAATGCCGGTTCTGTAGCAGATGATGCCGCTCAGTCGGGTGGCAAGCCCGGTGTTGGCGACAAGTTCCGCGCCGGTTATGAAACTGGTAAGGGCATGACCCAGCAGGGTTTCCAGAATGTTAAAGACAGTCTTAAATCTGGTTTCAGTGCCAAGAACCTTCTGGTTACCGCCGGTATCACAGTTGGTGTCGACCTTGCTACCCAGATTATGCGCGGTGAAAAGCCCAGCGTCAAAAAAGCACTTAAAACCGTCTGCAGCGCCGAATTCGTCGGTGGTGTGGGTGGCGCGGTCGTAGGCGCTGCCGCGGGTTCGTTCTTCGTTCCTTTCCTGACTGCAATCCCGGTGGTTGGTGGCGCGCTCAGCGCTCTGGCTCCGGCATTCGGTTCAATCGTCGGCTCATCTATGGGTGCTTACATGGCTGGCGATCTTAAAAATGGTAAATTTTCAATCAAAGAAGCTTTTAAGCGCATTGACTGGGTCGGCGTAACCGGTCAGGCAATCGGTTCAACAGTGGGTGCAGCTCTCGGTTCTGCTCTTGGCCCGATAGGTACAATTGCCGGTGGTATGATCGGTGGTTACCTCGGTAACTGGGCTGCACAAAAGATCGCAGGTATGTTCGGACGTGGCCAGGCCAATCTGCCTGAACTGGCAATGCCGACAGGCGGTGGTTCTTCAGTTGGTGGTTTCAGCGGCCCGGTTACTATTGCTGGCGATGCAACTGTTGGTAACGACCAGGCTGTTCCGGTCAGCGGCGAAGATGTTCTGGTTATCGGCGGCAACGGGGCCGTTGTTGGCGATTATGAATCAGAAGTCGCTCTTGCTTACAGCAAATACCAGGAACTCTACAAGCTTTACAATGAAATGATCAGACAGAGCCGTCAGGCTGATGCTCTGTCGGTAGCAGAAGCAATGAACAAAGCCAAGAAAGAATATGACGATCTTCGCGCCCAAGCTGGTAAATAAGTTCTAATTCTCTAAGCGTAACCATATAAAAACCGCCTCTTCGGAGGCGGATTTTTTTTTGCCTGAAATCCCGGTTATCAGTTCGCAGCTTTCGCATACTGTTTAACTGTGGCGGGGGCTTATACCATTCACATTTAAAACGTTCATCATAATCGTGAGGAACAGATCTCGCACAAAGACGCGGAGCCACAAAGAATATAGCTTGTCGCCATCTGGCTTACGCGACATCAGACCATCCATGGTCAAGGTCGCTTGTCGCCATCCTGGCTTACGCGACATCAGACCATCCATGGTCAAGACAATGAGAATTTCTTCGTGTCTTTGTTGCTCCGTGCGAGACTTTTCTGTGGCGGGCTCAAAGCTTCATCTTTCGACAGTATGCACGAATTAAGCAGGATTGGTATTAGAGTTTGCGTATCAGAACAAGGGTTACGTCGTCAGGGTAGGCGCCGGGTATTCTGAATTCGTCAAGCTGGCGCATCATCTCTTTAAGCGCGCTATCAGCCGTATAGCCCTGGTTCATCAGTGAATCGAACAGGCTGTTGAAGCGATCATAGCCAAACATTTCGCCAGACCTGTCTGAACATTCGATAATGCCATCAGTATAAAGTATCACTGCGTCGTTACTGTTCATCTGTCTGATTTCAATTTTGGGCCGCCGCTTTTTCATTGCTCCGAGCGGCATAGATGGAATAGCAATATCGGTGGAGCATTTTTGTTCGGCAGCGAAGAATCTTGGGTATGACTGCCCGGCGTTATCGACTTCAAGCCTGCCGCTGACCGGGTCGATGACAATGGTAACCAGGGTCATGAATTTGTGTCTTGGCTTGAGTTCCTTGCTGAACAGGGCATTGAGCGAATCCATAAGTACCTGCGGGTACTTTTTGCCATCTTTGCCGGTGTGGTTAACTGTTGCTTTAGCCATTGCCATCGCCAGTGCTGCCGATATGCCATGCCCGGTAACGTCGCCAAGAATGATCGCGAGGCGCCCGTCGTCAAGCTGGATAGTATCGTGGTAATCGCCGGCCAGATCGGTCGCTGAGGTGTTGAAAAATGCGATATCGTAGCCGTCAGGTATGATCGGGCAGCGTGGCAGCAGACTTTCCTGCACTATTTTGCCGTATTCGAGCTCTTTAAGCTCGCCAATAACCTTGTTAAAGGCGTGTGCCAGAGCGCCAAATTCGTCGTCGCGCCGAACTGGCGTTCGGAAATCATGGCTTCTGTTTCTGATTGCCGTAATTCCGGCGCCGAGATCCTGTATCGGCAAAATTACCAGCCGCGTAACCAGCATGGCGCCAAGTAAAGAAACGATCAGCGCCATCAGCCCGCTGGCCGCAAGCTGCCATTTGAGCGGGTTAAGACTGTTGAGCCGCTCTTGTTGCGAAATCAGATGAAAGAATACGTGTGTCTTAATATTTTTCTCAGGTTTGACTATCAGCCAGAACGGGCGATCATCAATATAGGTCACGCGATTAACGACACGTCCTGATCTCAAACTGGTCAGTGCTGCACTTAATAGCTGTTTGGTATCGACATCAGAGCGGGCTGGCTGAATTGTAAAGTCACAGTAATCATAGTTCATTTCAGTGGCCATGCGGATAGAATCGCTCAAGCTGGCAATTTTATTCAGCTCGGCGCGTACCTGATCGCTGTATACAATCTGTACCTGCGTAGTTACCGCCATAAATGCCGGTCCAGTTGCGATTTCAGGGTAGACATCCCAGAACCAGGTGGTTGGAAAGGTGCCCATCCGAAAAACCCACTGTCGTCCTCGCTGTCGCATTACTGTCGCCATGCCGATTTCGTCAGTAGACAATACTGATTCGCTGACGATTTCGGCCGGAGAAATGCGATTGATTGCTGATCCCATACGGCTGGGAACGTGCAGTTTCAGAGCAATTTTGCTGAAGATATCCATCGCCTCGACAACGCCGTGAACCTGGCGATCATCGGTGGTAAATAATGTTTCACCATTGCTGTCGCGCACTTCTAAACGCGACAGACTACGTGGTATTGAATATTTATTGAGAAACCTCATAAACAGCTCTTCTGACCCGGGTTCGCTAAGCAGCGCCTGTCGCAAATCGTTGCATAGCTGCTCTGATTGCGCGAGTCGAATATTGAACATTTTTTCAAGAGGCTCTATCGCAGCTATGCTTTCAGTTATAATGCCGTTTTCAATTACCTCGACGCGGTCTGCCAGAGAGGCTGAGCCAATCAGAAAGGTGAAAATAATCGGAAAAATTGAAGCCATTGAAAAGAGCCCGAGAACACGGTATTTGATCGAGAGCGAATCGAGCCAGATGCAGACCGTTGTTCCGGGGGCTACTCCTGCCAGGGCGCACAAGTAGATGAGCAGCGCGGCCAGACAAAGCGCAGCTGAAATTAGAAATACTGAATTTGCCCATTCGGGTCGTTTTGCTTCGCTGATATCAAGTTTTTCGGCGTGGCACCATACGACACCGGTTTCGTCACTGACAAAATACCAGAGATGATCAGAGGCTATTGTGTGATTTTGTCCAGTGAGTTTGGCTTTCAGATAGGCTGCGGCTGTCTGGTCAGGGCTGAGACCACAGGGTGGCACCCATTCTTTGGATTTCGGGTCACCGGCGCCAAATTCACAAGAGTCGGGGAATATGCTTTTAAACCGCTCGATAAAGGTATTTGGTTGCGTGGCAATGAAAAACACGCCCAGGCCGTCTTCCATGTCGTTCCAGAAGTAGAATTGATCGCTGTCCTTTACTCGATAACGCCTGATCAGGTTTTTCGCAATTTTAACCAGCTCAAGTCGGTTTCCTGGGCCAAAATAGTCGAGGAGCAGTTTGTGCAGACTCCTTTGGGCTTCTATAAACTCGTCACCTTCTGCCGCCATGCCTTGTAGAAGCGGCGTAAAGAGCAGAAGGTCTTCCTGGGTAGCGAAAAATGATCTTACCAGGCGCTGGTTCTGGTAGAAAAACAGTTTTACCGGCAGCTTGTAATGTTCGACGCACGATAAAACAGTCTGTTGCAGCTGCAGACTGTTGATGCCGTGATCTCTGGCTGTTGCAACAAGCTCCTGAAATCTATTGTAAGCAAAAGATTCATCAGAAGTTCTGGTGATTGACTGGTCCAGGCTGGCTTCAAGCTGGCTGATTACCTTGCGGTCAAATTCCAGGCTTAGCTTTTGTTGGGTCTGTGCGGCGGTTAGCGCGAGAAACAGGAGCATTATTCCGACAAAAATCGTGGTCAGGCGCCCGAAGGAGACGGTTTTAATGTAGCCATCAATTTTCATTGCCGGCTCCTGGTTTTCTGCTGATTATGAAAATCGAAATATCATCTGACTGCTGGTTGTCGCACCATATTCGGAAGCGCTTTTCCAGCCGTTCTACCCAGACTTTGGCATCGTCACAACGGGTTTCTGTTGCCCAGGTTTCGATACCGTCAAACCCGATCGGCTTCATTCGGCGATTATAGGCTTCAAGAAATCCGTCAGTCATGCACAACAGCGCATCGCCTGGCGCCATGGTGATTTTTATAGATCTGGCAGGAACTGATTTTGCAATGCCAAGCGGGTATGCCGGCAGTCCTGCCCAGCTGGCAGTTCCGTCGGCGCTTATCTTGAGCGGGTAAATGTGTCCTTTGACCACGATTTCTATCTCGTTGCGCGTGGCATCGAGAACTCCACAGATAAGGCCCATGAACATCCTCTGCGTGCGATTTTCACGCAGCATGCTGTCGATCTGATCGGTCAGGCTGGTTGGGGAGACCTGGCTGGTCTGGCTCCAGTGAAAGGTAATGGCGCGCGAGAAAGCCATGATCAGAGCAGAGCCGACACCATGGCCGGTTATGTCGCCAACCAGGAACAGCAGCTTCCCATCAGGAAGAGTGAAGCAGTCGAGACAGTCGCCGCCAAGATCAGATGCCGGTTGCAGCATGCCAAACATCGAATAGTCGTCGAGCTGTGGAAACTCCGATGGAACCAGCCCTTCTTGAACGCTATGCGCAATCTGCATGTCATAGCTTTCTGCCATCATCTCATTAAACGCGCCAAACAGGTTGGCAAGCTCGTCTTTGCCTGATGATACCGGCAGTCGAACATCAAAATTCCTTTTCGATAGCGCATCGATACCATATTCCAGCTTTGCCAGCGGCGCAATGAGTTGCCGTGAAAGCCAGAACGCTATCGAAGCGATCAATACTAGAGCGACTAATGTTGCCAGAAAAATGGCCTTTTTCATGCGCCAGAGCGCCTCATCCAGTGGCTGAGCGGAGCAGAAGGCGACGAGACAGTTATTTGCCAGCTCGGCAACTGGCAGGCATAGCGCAAAGCCGTTATCATTGCCGGTAAATCTGCGAAATTGCGGTTTGCCTGTGGCATAGGCAGTCTCGGCAAGATTGAGTGTGATTTTCTGCTGGCTGAGCAGGGGGGGCAATGACCAGCGATAGCCGTCCGGATAAAAGGCAGCCAGCTGCATGGTTGAGCCCTCTACCGTCATTGGCGTTGCCCGTAGAGTGTTAAGGTAGCTCTTGATGGTATTGAAGGTAGACAGCTCAACGATGATGACTGCGCAATTGCCGGCCGAAGTCGGCAGAAGCCGGAAAAATAGTAGAAAATCTGAATTGCCGGTCCCGACTAGCTGTAGCCGGTCGGGATAGTTGAGCAGCGTGCCGAATCCCATGTCATCTTTGCGAACCAGTGCATCCGAAAATGGGTTGCCGCTGTATTCCATTTCATTGAGGCGCTCAGGAGCGTAGCGTTCGACTATGCGGCGAGCAAGAGATTTGAAAACGGTTTCGCGGCCAGACGAACTTTCGGCGCTGTTCTTGAACATGACCTCCCCGGCTGCGTTGCGCAATGTGATGCGGGCTCCCGGAAAAGCGTTTTCGATGGCAGTAACCATGCTGGAAGTTCGGGCATCGTTAATGCCGCTTCCGGGTACAGCAGTCATTGTCAGCAGGCTTGCTGAACACGAGGCGATATAGCGACTGTAGTTCTGTACAATGTTGCCGAGGGTTTCTTCTTTGGCAGAGCGCACCTTGTTGATGTGAATCTGCGTGAAAACATCGAGG
>MFYY01000239.1 GCA_001787855.1 Candidatus Riflebacteria bacterium GWC2_50_8
CATCAGAGGATGCAGGCTGATGAGTCGGCGACCGTCTACAAATCCCCAGCGCTGTTCCTGCGCCTGCAGCTCTGACGGCAGTAAGTTCAGCAGTAAAAAAACAATCAACAGAAAAATTTTATGCATAAACCACCTAAAAAGTCACAACATTAGTCTGGGACGCTATTCGCACAACAATACTCTGCAGCATGTCAGCCTCGGTTCTGGTTCCACCTTCATAACGGGCGCTTCGGCAGGTAATTTCAAAACCTCCAAGCGTCATAAGGTCTGTTCCTGTAGCAACTATTGCCATCTGCTCAAGCGAAAGATCATAGGTAATATTACGGCTGAGTTCGGGGTCCGGCAGAAAATCAAGCCCTGCGCCCACTATTGCCGGATCTGGGAAGCCGACTACTGCACCAGGAAGCATGGCAGGGACATCGCTGAAAGTAACCGGGTCTCCTGTCCTTACATATTTTATTTTCCGATTTTTGGTCCAGACTGAAACACCAGACCAGCGACCATAGGATATCGGGGTTGAAAAGGTGGCATTGGCATCAATATAGGGGTAAGAAATTGAAAAGGCCAGAAGACATGTCCAGTCGGCAGTATTGGTCGGCATGAAAACCGGCGGCGAATTGAAACTTAACAGGTTGCTGTTTATGTAAAAAGGAGTATTGATGACGATATTATGTGAACCATCAGACTCAATTCTTAGCAGACCTGGACTGGCCATACCTATATCACGTGAAAGGGCACCCAGAAAATTCTGCAGGCGCTTTTGTTCATCGAGGCGCCAACTGCCAGCCACAAAAGCCTTAGAGCCGGAGCGGTACAGCATAAATACGCCGGTCATGAATAATGACATCAGGCCAGCCGCTATCATTATTTCGATCAGAGTAAAGCCTTTATTTTTAATACGCTGGACGTCTGGCACCGGCTATTGTCCTTTCGATATTGCGGTTAAATTCAACTCCATCAACTCTGAAAACCTTAACCTGGACACTTATCTTGATGTTCATATCCTCATACATTTTAGAAGGGAGGAGTTGAAAAGTGGTTCTGAATTCAGCATTACATGGCGCTGCAATACTTCCGTTAATTATTTCATCTGAATGGTAGTTCTTGTATGGTTCAGAGGTTGTCCCCTTAACATGGGCAATGTAGGCATAATAAAATGGGCCAGGAATTTCTTTGAATTTAAGCATTGCAATCTGAGTGATGCCTTCGGCCAGCAGATCCGCCTGAATGGCCCCGAGCTCAATAGTATTTCGTCCGCCCTGATTGTGAACCGTTCGAATATAAGAAATTCCCATCATAAGAATTGCCGCGGCAAGAGTTACAACAATAACTATTGCCATGCCATTTCTTCTGTCAGCTTTACGCATCAGCCGGTCCTCCGGGTAAAGTCTGCACGATAACTGATTACAGCAATCTCAACAGGTGTGGTCTGTTGCTCCATCCAGCGCACAGTAATTCTTACCTGCTTGACGCAGTTATTGAGCGACAGGGTTTCCGAAGTCATAAAGTCTTCGGCAGCCGGTTCGTCTGTCTTAAAAGTCGGAGAATTCACATTAACTCCGTTAAATGCAAATTTTGCCGGTGAAATGAATTCTGAATCAAGGCTGACCGTATAAACAGTGCCGGCATCTGAGGTGATATTGCCAAGCACTACGTTTCCGAATGAGGCTTGTAGAGAATTTCCGGTGGGGATTGCGGCAAAATCCTCCTGCAGCAGAACACGCATGGTTTTTTCCAGAAGCTGAATTGCTGCAATACGCCTGGCATCTTTGACGGTTGCACGACCTCCATAACCCATGATAGAGGCCACAGGTATCATCACCGAAGCCATTATCAGCATGGCCATAACGATTTCGATCAAGGTTATGCCGCGTTTTAAAAACTTTTCTGAAAGCATACTTTCTCCTGAACCCCTCTATCTCAATTGTAGCTAAGTCATATTTTTTACACAACGCAAAAGATTTTAACACAGGAATCATATATGTTGTCTGTTTATTAGAGATGCGATTGCGGTTATGCAGTGATGGTAAGGGTTCTAGGGTGTCGTGCCGTTTGGTGGACAATGCCAACGCGGTGATTGAACCAGCTGCCATAAAGGCTGTTTTTATCGTAACGAGCGCGAAAATATACTGGGTAGCAGATTCACGTTTCAGATGCAGCTGGGCATAGCCGCCGAGATTGGTATATCTGGGTAACCCGAAAAAATTATTGAAAAAGCGTGACTGCGGGTCGAGTTCGTAAGAACAAATTGTTATACCAGGCATAATCGAGAGGGTAAGTGAAACATCACTTTCCGACTTTTGAAGTGACATTGCTGCTACATGATAAAATCACAAAAGGGGGAGGTTTTTGTCCTACAGTCACAAGAATATTGCGGCGGTTTGTATGTTTTGTTGTATCATACTCACAGTCACGGCAACTGCAAAGACTTTCGGGTCAGGCAACCAGATAGTTCATAATGAGTAGAAATAGTCAGAAGCGTCATGAGCAGCGACAACCAGGATTTTTGCTGGTTGTGCTCTGCTTTTTGCCATTAATAGCGCTGAACATCGGTTATTCTTTTCTTGAAGGCATAGATCATTACTGGAAGACGCGCGAACAGCAGGAACTTGCCAATCAGGAAATCGAAACGCTGGCGGCCGGCTCAGAATTTTCTTATCAGTTTGCCAGGCTGGCGGGCGAGTTTTCCAAAAGCTTTCAGTCGGCAGTCGAATCAGACCTCAAAGATGTTCGGCTCGGCAGCTTTGTCCGGGAAGCTTCGGAGAAAGTCTTTCGCTGGCCTTTTCCGCACTATGAACTCTATACTTTTCAAATTCCAGAAAGTGGCGATGGCAGTGATATGCTGTTTATGCATTCAGATCTGCGCCCCGGTCGCCGCCAGTATGTCAGGGCGTTTGAGCACCTGGTGCGGGTAAATCGTGGCGAAAGCGCCTCAGGAGAAATTGATCGGCAGAATGAAAAATTGCTTGCGCGTATTATTCAAAGTCAGGCCAGGTCTGATGTTATGGCCACAACCCAGCGCGGCAAGGCTTCGTTCGCATTTTATCGTTATTTCCCATACTGGTTTCTGTGGGATTACTTTGAGGTGCCCGGCAAGGGCCGCTTTGGTTTCTTTTTGTTCAGTCGCAACGATGATGAGCGCAAGGTTGCCGCAAAACTGCTCGCTTTAAGAGATCTTCGCGACCGCAGCAGCTCAAAGGGCGCATTTATTCCGTTGTATTCGGGGTATGGCGGCGCCGTAGTTCAATCGCCTCTGCAGCGTTCGCAGCTGTTTAAGAACTGGGCGAAGAAACGAGTTTCGCCAGTTGAGACAGATCTCAAGAGATGGCTGGAAGATGGTACGCCACCGGTTGCCGAATTAGGTCGCTATAACGTTTATTCTTATCTTGGCAAAAGTCATACACACCTGACTCTTTTATTGATGCCGTCGATAGAGATCCCTGCGCACCCGGCCTGGCTTTTTCTGACCAGCCTTTTTTTATCAGGCTTTTTACTTTTGCTGCTGGTGCGCGGGCTGTTGCTTGGTCAGTGGCCAGGAATCGGTATCAGATTTCGTTTTCTTGCTACTTATCTGCTGGTAGCCTCTTTGCCGGTGAGTCTTTTGGTTATCTCGGCCTATGGCTACGTAACCCAATATCGGCGCGCCATTCATTTTCAGTCGGTAACCGGTCTGCAGTCTTGTTTGCGACTATTCGATGCCCGCAAGTCACAGGTTAACGACCAATATCTCGCTGCTTTTGCCGAGGTTTTTGAGGATGCTGAACTGCGTCACCTTCTTGACGAGCAAGGCGCTGGCAGCAGTGAAGCGCGGAATCGCATACTGAGTTTTTTTGAAAGCCGTTCAGATCCTTTGCCGTTGTTAAGCTTTGCCATATTTGATGAAAACGGGCAGGGCACCCGATACTACGCCGGGCAGTCCCAGTCTGAGGCTGATCCGGCTATCGAAGCTTTCAAATACCCGATTGTCGAAATGCTGCGCCGGAAGATCAAGGTATATGAGCCTGACCGCGAGTTTTCTCCGCTGAAAAAGTCGAGTATCCAGGAGACTTCTCTGGAAGCTTATAAATCAATGACCAAAAATGATCTGGTCGAAGAAGTTGATAAACGAAGATCTTTTCCGATTTCGCGCCAGCTTGGCGCCAAAGTTGCCACGCAAATTCATGAGCTGGTCAAGATTGATGGGCGTGAGCGCTTTGCCATATTCATGGTTTGGGATGATCAGGCCCTTGATGAAAAGACTTTCCGGCAGTCAGTTAATCACTTTGGCGTCAATTCCCCTGAATATATCTTTCTGGCATACAGGGTTAATCCACAGGGACTTGAATTTCTTGGCCCACCCGGCCGTGATGCTGATACTGAATTTCTTGCCCGCGCTCAGCAACTTGCTGAACAGGCGTCTTTCAGAGGCAGTTATGCGGGAAAACGTTTCGAAAACCTGTCAGCTGTGGCAATTCCTTCCAAAAAATATGCCAATACCGTTCTTGTGGGCGCAACACGTCACTATGGTCTTGACAAGGCTGTGGCCAACCGTCTTTTCTTTCTGGCAGCGGTTCTGCTGTTGGCCTCCTGCTTTGTGCTGTTCTGTGCCTTTTTGTCGGCGCGAATCATACTTGATCCGATTACCGGGCTGAGAGCTGCTCTTGACCGAGTGGCAGCCGGCAATCTTAATATCGAAATTACCAGCGACAGTCTTGATGAACTGGGTGTCCTCTGCCGTGAGTTTTCAACAATGACCCGCGGCCTGCGCGACCGCGAGAAACTCGCCACTCTGCTTTCGGACCAGGCTGTAGAGGCTATCTCCAAGTCAGGTTTGACTGGCACGTTGGCTGGGGAAACATTTAGCGGTGTAGCGCTGGTTTCTGATATCCGCAATTTTACCGGGCTTTGCGAAGAGTATTCACCCGATAAGATAACCGGTATGCTGAACGAGCACTTTGCCCAGATGGCCGGAATAATCTCTGAGCATGGCGGACGTATTTACAAGTTTATTGGTGACGCCATCGAGGCGGTTTTTCCGGAAGACGGAACACTGTCTGAAAGTGCCGCTGAACGCTCGTTTAAGGCTGCCAGCCGTATGCTTGTGTGTCTTGCCGGTATAAACAGCGCCCGTGCCCGCCAACGGCTTTTTTCCTACCGCATAGGTGTCGGGCTTGCCTACGGTCAGATGCATTCCGGAGCGATTGGCAGCTCTGACACCAGACTTGATTACGCAATTCTGGGTGAACCGTTGAAGGCTGCCGCCCGGCTGGAAGCTTTATCTGCCATAAACCCACAATTCCCTTTAGTCGTTGATGAAGCTGTGATGAGCGTTCTGCCGGCGAAAGAGGCAAAATTTGTGCGGCTCGAAAACAGCAGCCATCTCGTGGCTTTCTGCCTGGCAAAAATGGATGATCAAACACTTAAGGCGATGACACTTGAGCTTCAGCCAGCTCAGGAAGGCGATATGTCGAAAAAGCCAGTGACAACTGCCAGAGCACAGGTGCAGGCAGTTGAAGCCGGAGGCAGCAGCGGTTTGTCGGTTTTTTCGGCGTTTTCGCTGGGCGTGCTGCTGGTCGCACTGGTAGCGGCCGGCATGGTATTCGGCCGCCAGATCGTTTTTGAGGCAAAACAGAACGTGGAAAAAGTCAGTGCCGCCGCTGAAAATCTGCGTCTTATCGAACAGATGAAGTGTGATTCCGCAATAAGAACGGGTTTTGAAGCAAACTGCTTTAGCATTGTATCTGATATTGAGGCAATTTTACAGCGGGGTTCGAAATTATCTGAGCAGGCGCTGGAAGATGCCGTGAAGGCAAGATTCCATACGATGTCATTCGAAAATGGTCGCCCAACCAAAACAGCGGTATTTCTATTCGATGAAAAGACTGCTGATAGCGAAAATGCTGTCGTAAAAACCGTACTGGCTGCAGAGGGCTGGCGCGAGGAGCAACTGCAGGCGTTACGCGTCGAGGCTGGGTTCCGGCGCAGCCTCGACTTTAAGCCATGGAACCACTTTGTTCCGAATTCTGCCGAGCCGATTCTGCAGCAGATATTCGGCAGTCAGATTTCCATGGTTGTTCTGCATCGTGAATTGTTCGGCAAAGCTTCAGAGATTCCCTGTAATGGTAATCCAGAATATTTTTACTGGGATTATCTTACGGTCGCAGATGAAACTGGCCATGATCCGCAAAAAGCTGATAATGCAGAGACACGACCGCGAAGGGTCAAGGGTGTTATTCTGCTTTCGGTTAATATTGACCAGATCAAAAATTCTCTGCCGCTGCTGCTTAACAGCTATCAGCAGCCAGACAAGGCAATAGCACTTATTGATGGCAGTGGCAGCATGCAACTCTCGCGCAATTTCCCTCAGAAACTGGCGGCTGATCTGGCTTCTGGTTCACTGTCGCAGGAGTATCCAGCATACATAATCAATGAAGATGCAGTCAACATTGCCAGAAAAGATTATCGACTGCTGGTATGCCATCTGGCGGCAGCTGGGCCTGAGTCTGTCGCGGGCGTGTTTATCGTCTTTCTGGCCATGGCAGTCTGTCTGATTCTCTGGTTCTGGCTCAAAACCGTGCGCGGCGAAACCGGTGTCAGCCGTTCTTTGGCAGCCAGGTTATGGCTGATGCTGCTCGTGTCAGCGGTGATCCCTTTGATAACGGTCTTTTTCGTGTTCGACCTTTTTTTGAACGAGGATTACAGCGTAAAAATCTCGCAGACCAGGGCTGACCTGCACAGGAATACCGATCTGTTTGAGTTGCGCGAGAGCTTTGTCGACCCGCTGGCCTGGAAATTCGTGCAGGACCGCACCAGGTCGCCAGAATTAAAGAAAATAGCTGCTGACCTGACGCGAGACGGGAGTCAGGCAAATCTTGATCGCCTCGCTGCATTGATTAATTCATGGTATTGCGAGCACGAGCTGGTTGATCCGATGATTATTAATTTTTCACCCCGTGATATTGCTATTGCCGGGAAAAATGGCTGGGAATACGTTGCGTCAGGTAAAGATCAGAAAGAGGCCAACACCTTTGGCGTGATGCTCAAGCAGATTGCCATAAGCATCATGAAAAGCCGCGTTCAGGATATAAGTGGCACAGGAATAGACGGTGCCGCCATCGAAGGTGAAATGATCGTTGATACTGGTTTGCAGACTGTCAGATCGCTGTTTGGAGATGATGTATTTGTCAAACTTGCACATGGCGTGGGGTTGCCGGTTCTGATGAACGTGGTGGCAGGCACCGCCGGCTTGATAATTCACGCTGTGCCGGGCATAGAAAATCCTGAGTTTGTTATTATCTGGCTGATCATGTTTGACTACGAAAGTTATCTGGCGAGGATCGCCGCGAATTATCGCGGGGATTACCTTTTCTGGCCCATTGAAGCTCACCGCAATGGCAGCGTCGTTAGAAGGGAGCTTTATAAAAACCGGCATGAAATCGTTAAAATGGCTTCATGGGTCGCCTCGGCCAACCTGCCGGTATCCGGGCGGGTCAGCCACAAAGGGGCCTGGTATCTGGTCGAGGGTCGCCCCGGAGTTTCCCAGATTACTTCGCTGATTCTCGGCATGGCCCCCGAAGCGCCGGTAGATTCTGCCATGGCTCGCAGCAGGATTGCCTTTGAGCTGATTCTCGGCGGGATTCTTCTGTGCATATTGATTATTGCCAGAAGCGTTGCAGACGATATTCTGATGCCGATAAGAAGCCTTATTTATGGTATGCAGCAGGTGGGCCATGAGAATTATTCATGGCGGATTTCTGGAGCCAGAACCGATGAGCTTGGCGATCTGTGCTCTTCATTTGACAGTATGATACGAGGCCTCGAAGAAAAAGCGCTGATGGGCAGAATGCTGTCGAAAAGCGCCCAGAAGTTCTCGTTGCAGGAATCAGAGATGGACGGCAGCAAGATGGAATTTGCCTTTCTCTACATCGGCATACCAACATTTGAAGCCTGGATGTCTGGCGTTTCGACAGAATCACTGTTCAGTGACCTCAGGCAGCAGGTGACGCTTGTTTCGCGAATAGTTATGAATGCTGGTGGCGATGTCGACAAAATCATCGGCGAAAAGATTCTGGCTGTTTTCCATGTTGGTGACAGCCGTAAGGAAGCTGTCGTCGCCGCCTGCCATGCTGCTCTGCAGATAGCAGCAGCCGAGGGGCGCGGTGCGTTGCCATTTCCGGTGGCGACAGGCCTTAATTTTGGCTCGGTTATTGCCGGTTTTCTCGGTGTTGGCGGAAAACGAGATTTTACCGTTATTGGCGATGCCGTGAATGTTACCGCGAGAATTGAAGGACTTGCCGAGACAATGCGTTACCAGCGCATTCTGGCTTCTGAAAAAATTATCGATATGCTGCCGTCAGATATTCTGGCCCGTGAGCACGGCGAAGTCGAGCTTAAGGGAAAGTCGCAACCGATGAAGCTTTACCATCTTACCGCAGCAAACGGCAGCAGCCATTATTAACAATGGTCTAAAAGTGTCAAAAATCTGGATTGTTGTTGAAATCATCTGCTGAAGCTGAAGATGGATGCGTGTCGGAAAGTCGTCTGTTGATGATGCTTTGAGTGGTCTGAAATTATAATAGTTGCGTTATTTGAGCTTTTGCTGTATGATCTTTCCAGCTACAACGAGTTCTGCGATTTTGTAGATTTATCGTTGCCAGCCTGGGCGGTTTTTCACCGGCGAAAAAACCAGACCCCTTCGCTCGCCGGCATAATCGGTTTGAGCATAGACTTCCACCGAAACAGAACGGATATTTTAATGACCACGTCAACGCATTTTAGACATTCTAACCATTCCACTCATTCCACTCATCACGCCCCACGCACACCAGTAAGAGCTCACGAGAATACGCACACAGCAACTTCTGCGCATGCTACGACCACAGTAACTGCAGAAACAGAAAAGACTGTGACCATAACCGGGATCGCTCCAATATTTACTGCTTTGCACAATGACCTGCAGAACGCAATCAAACGTGTTGGTTTTACCACTCCGACACCGATTCAGCAGAGCGCAATTCCGCTGGCCATGAACGGTCGCGATATTCTCGCCAGTTCAATGACCGGAAGCGGCAAAACCGCAGCTTTTCTGCTGCCGATCATGCATCGCATCATCGCCAGCCGCGAAAACGAAAAGCAAACCACCGGCCGCATCACCCCGAAAATCCGGGCGCTGATTCTCACGCCAACCCGCGAACTGGCCGCCCAGATCTGCCAGCATTTCAATGATCTGGCACAGTGCAGCGACCTCAGCTGCGCCGCTATTTTCGGTGGAGTAAGTATGCTTCCGCAGGAAAGAGCCTTCAGACACGCAGTCGATATCATGGTTGCCACCCCAGGGCGCCTGCTCGACCATTGTTCCAGAGAATACGGCAAACTGCCGCACCTTGAGTATCTCGTGCTCGACGAAGCCGACCGCATGCTCGATATGGGCTTTCTGCCCGACATCAGACGTGTAATGAAAGTTCTGCCAGCCAGACCGCGGCAGACCCTGTTGTTTTCAGCTACTTTGCCGGCACCAATCGTTGTTCTCGCAAAAGATATGCTTAACAACCCGGCATCAGTCGATATCGAACGCCCGCAGATTACTGCTACCGGCATCGAACACAAGGCCTTTAAAGTTGCTGACAACCTCAAGCAGGAACTGTTGATCAACATTATCGATCAGCACCAGATCCGCAGCGCAATCATCTTTACCCGCACCAAGCACCGCGCCAAACGCCTCGCTCAGTTCCTTGACCGCAAAAACGTAGCAACCGACTGCATTCATGGTAATCGCAGCCAGCTGCAGCGCACCAAGGCGCTCGAAGATTTCCGCAATGGCAAAGTAAGAGTTCTTGTCGCCACTGATATCGCTTCTCGCGGCATCGATGTCGAAGCAATTTCACACGTCATCAATTTTGATGTTCCACACATCGTTGATGATTATGTTCACCGCGCCGGCCGCACCGCCCGGGCCAACATGACCGGTTATTCTTTTACACTGGTTTCTGCCGATGAAATGTATGATTTTGGCCAGATTGAGCGCACCATCAAAACGCGCATCGAACATGTCAAACTCGAAAACTTTGATTACAACGCAAGACCAGCCGAAGCTCTCGAAATACCGATCGCTCAGCGCATCGCCGAAATTCGTGCTTTCAAAGCCGGTTGCCGCGCTCGCGCTGCTGCCAAAACTCAGCGCACTCAGCAGCAGCCAGCTGCCACGACCAGAACGCCGCGCCCGCAGCAGTCGACCACCGCTACGCCCCGGCCGACCCGCACTTACCGCAAATATTGATCTGATCTGATAAAACGGGCTGTTTCACAAAACTGTGAAACAGCCCGTTTTCGTCAAGGCTTCCTGCGAAATACTTCGCTGACATTGTGTGGCAATGGCCCTGATACAATTATAAAAGCCCCCGCCAGTGAGGGAATTAATTGTCAGTAGCCCCGGGAGGGAGTCTTAACGCACCATTAGCTTCAAGAAACGCCGCCATTTCCTTGTGACCACTTTTGATTGCCCAGAACAATGCAGAACGCCTGAATTTAGCGCCCTCCACGCAGGTTATGGCATTAACATCGGCGCCGCCTTCGATTAAAACCCTCGCTGCTTCAATTGCATTTGTTTGCGCAGCAAGAATCAGTGGTGTAGATTCACTTGGGCCATCGCCGCTTTCAAATCCGCGCGCATCAACCGGCACACCCTCTGCCAGAAAAAGTGTTATCGCTTCAGGAAAATTCTCAAGAGCGGCCTGGTGAATTGGCAGAAGATCCATTTTATCACCTAACATTGGGTCGGCATTTGATTCGAGAAGAAAGCTGATGACATCTGCTTTTTTGGCGTGAACAGCA
>MFYY01000240.1:0-1510 GCA_001787855.1 Candidatus Riflebacteria bacterium GWC2_50_8
CGAAAATTAAGTATCTTCCGCTCGGCCGTTATCTGGGAACACTTCCTAGCCAAAACTCTTGATTACCCTTTTCTCAACTCTCAAGCCTTTTCGAGATTCCCATACAGAAAAAATCCAGAAAAATTCACTTCAAAGTTGGACTCGGCTCCGCCCCCGTCCGGAAATTTTAATTCTGGGAACAGGGCAGGGGATCCCTGAAGTATGTCGTGCATTCCATTTAATTCATCTCCCGGAGGTGGAGACCAACAAAAACGGAGTTCCCTTGGTAGAAAGCCTGTTTGAAAAAGCACAGAAGGCCGCTACACATAGGTTTCTTTGCTACGTGAATGCCGACATAATTTTATTAAATGACATGATGGAAGCAGTCAATTTTCTTAACAAGCTATCTCAGCCATTTTTGGGGGTTGGTCAAAGGAAGGATGTCGAGGTCTCTGCGGAGTTCCTCAGACGGTTTGCTTCCGGACAGGAAAACGCGATCCGAGAATATGTGGATTCCCACGGCATTCTGGCAGGCTTGGAGGCCATGGATTATTTCATCTTTCCAAGAGGATTTTATCGGGGTTTGGAACCTTATTTGATAGGGAGAATGATCTGGGATTGGAGGCTCGTGCAGTATGCCCTTGAGAAAAAAGCCCTTGTGATTGATTTAACCGATGCAGTCACTGCGATCCATCAGAACCACTCGACACTAGACCGCAATCAAGACCCGATCTTCAAAGAAGAAGTTCATTGGAACCTCTCCTTGTATCGCCTTCCCTGTGTAACCTTGCAGGATGTCACACACCGTTTGCAAAGCGGGAGTCTTGAAAAAGTCTGGTTCTCAAAGTTGAAGCGAGCCGTCCGAACGCTTAGAACCATTCATCAGAAGAAGATGAGCTTGAAGGAATTCCGGTTTATTTAGAATGGCGCAGGTTGAAAATATTCTTTGAGGGTCCTTCAAACAACAGGTTGGTATTTCCCGGATTCGATCGGGGGGACGGAAGTATATGTAGATGGGCTTGTCCGTGAGTTGCGCTCCCTCGGAATAGAAAGTATTGTAGCCGCTCCCCGTGAAGGGAGGGAAGAAGAGGATTATAATTATCAGGGTTTCTCCGTACATCGATACCCAGTTTTTCCTGAGAGAAGCCACGATCAAATCTTGGGGAAAGCCCCGCATGGGGGCTATGAAGTTCTTAGGCGATGGTTGGAATCTCAAAAAGCGGAAATCTACCACCAGCATTCCTGGACTTTTGGTTGCGGGTTGCCTCATCTTCAATTGGCGAAAAGATCAGGTTTTGCGACAGTGACTACCCTCCATGTTCCCGGCCCGATTTGTCTACGGGGAACCTTGATGTTAAATGGAAGGGGGCCTTGTGACGGAAAAATTGAGAGAAACCGCTGCGGGTCTTGCTGGCTGCAGTCAAAAAATGTCTCCCCTTTTTTGACGAGAGTAATTTCTAAAATTCCTGACTGGGCAGGCTCCTTTTTCTCAAAAGGTCTTCCGCCTTCAAAGATTAGAACAGCATTATCA
>MFYY01000240.1:1573-2332 GCA_001787855.1 Candidatus Riflebacteria bacterium GWC2_50_8
ATTGCACAAATACCTCAGGCCGGTCGGCGCATTGCGAAAAAGCGGACTGGCAGCACAAAAAGATGCCGAGAAAAATGAACAAAAAAACTGCCCGAAAATGATTGCGTTCTGTCATAAGGTTTCATACTCCAGCTTCAGATCATCGAAAGAATTTTGCCAACCAGAAGACCGCCACCCGTACCTATAATATAGCCAAGCATTCCCATCAACACTCCTATCGGCACCAGCACCTCGCTGTAAGCCGCGGCCAGAATCGGTGCCGAAGCAACACCGCCAACATTGGCCAGACTGGCAACGCCGCAGGTGAAAAGATCGAGCTTGAACAGTTTCGCGATCAAAGCCAGCAGGAGCGCATGAACTAGCAGAATAACAAAACCGCAGAAAATGTAGAACGGTGCCTGGGAGAGTTCAGCAAAATTGGCACGCGACCCAATCAGCGCAACAATAAGGTAAAGCATGAGGTTCGCGAGCGGCGAGATTCCCGCCACCTTGCCGAGAGGAGTCAGGGCAGCAATAATGCCGGCCGTCGTTGCGAGAATGACAGTCCAGCTGTAGGTCGAGACAAAGTCGCTGGTAGGAAGCATTGGCGAGACATACTGTGACATGGCTGCCACCGCAAAAGCACTGCCGAGCAGCAGAATCAGGTCAGAAAAGCTCATGTTCTGCGGGCGGTCGCCGTGGTCGGCAAGCAAACTGGCTCCGACGTCATCAATCTGGCTGGTATCGGCTTTGGTCCATTGGTTAAAGTGTTTTGCATAG
>MFYY01000240.1:2382-3105 GCA_001787855.1 Candidatus Riflebacteria bacterium GWC2_50_8
CTGAATCGCTGCCATATTGCCGGTTCCACCCATCCAGGAGCCTGACAACGCAGCGAAGGTTTTCCAGGTATGCGGCTCAAAATGGCTTTTGAAAAGGAAATAGGTAACAACAAAGCCGGCGCCGATGGTAAACGAAGCCGAAAAGAAACCGAGCAGCATGCGCGGGCCAAGTTTGAGAATCTTCTTAAGGTCGCAATGCAGCAGCATCAGAAAAATCATTACCGGCAGAACGTTGTTTTTGAGCTGGGTGTAGTAAAAGTTGATCTCGTCGGTCTGTTTCCAGAGGCCGATTGTCGAAAAGGTCATGACCGCGAAGTAAAGCACGACGATACCCGGCACATAATCAAAAAATTTGCGGAATTTCTTGTCGAGCTGCACTATTACGGCAGCAATGAACAGCAGAACCGCAATATAGGCAAAGCCACTTTCAATCATTATTCTCTCCCTCTGCGCCGCTGACTGTTTTAGATACTCGCAGGCAAAGCTGCCGCTCTATATCCTGCGCGGCGAACACAATACGAAAAACAAGATACCACATGCCCGGGATTTTGTACGCAGCTTTCTTCGAATCGTGCTCAGAGAAGCGGTAATCCTAATCATAATCGTGCCCACACGGATGCAGTCCTTCTCGTTTGCCACGAGAACGGCGTGGCCAGGTGTAATCGATGCATTCTGTAGATTGGCGCTGGCCCGACTGCCATCAGGGGTCAACAATCAGCTCAA
>MFYY01000240.1:3121-13335 GCA_001787855.1 Candidatus Riflebacteria bacterium GWC2_50_8
GCGGAGCGGACCAGCCATGTAACCGGTGCCCGGCAGATCAATATGAACGTGCAGAAAGCTGCGCCCGTCATCTTGTTCGACGGCATAACCGACAATCCGGCCGTTCGGCGTGCTGCCGCCGGCTACAATCTTGTCGAGCCTTACGCCTGAGACTGCCGACAGTCTTTCTGGCAACTCTATAGTCAGCAGCGCGCGGTCGTTGAATGGGTTATTGCCAGAAAGGCTGTTTTCGAAAGTATTGGTAAAAGTCGCTTTCAGCACCGGGTTCTGCAGGGTTGCAACCACTCTAAAGGAACCTGCTTCGCCGGCGGTTGTTGCGATGGCAAAAGGCGCGCGGGTAAACGATGCCAGTGGTGCCAGCGTCGGGTCGCCAAAAAGAATTCGTGCTGCTGTGCCCTTGAGCATGATGTCTTTCGGGCTCCAGGCCAGCTGCACTCCGGCGCTCAACAGCGCCAGATCTGGCATCTTGCCGCCATTACCCAGCACCACGCCGTCATAAGTATGCTTGATAACATCACCGAGAGTGGCACCGCTGTATGCGAGATATTCCATCTCCTGATATACCGGAATGCCGTGGTCAGGGTGCAAAGCGGCAAGATAGCCGACGACCGGTTGTTCGAGCATGCCGAGAGAAAAGCTGAGGTTCGGCGCAACCCGGCTTTCGACGAGCTTGCCGGTAGTTACATCAAACCAGTTCCCGGTGACACCTGTGTAGCAGGCACCGTTGAAGACCACACATGGCGACAAGGCAAGCTTGCGCACATACACGCCGTTGAGCGTATCAACTATGCGGTCGGGATAGCCATGACCGCCGAAATGCAGAATACCGGCGCCGTTCAGGCTGTTCAAGCGCTGCTGCGAAAAGCCCTGCACACCGTGACTGATGGTTTCGACACCGAAACGGTCGCTATAAACCGGAATCATGAAACTGCCTGGCATCTGGCGAAAGTCGCTTTTGCCCATCTCGGTATTGCCGCCGAGCTGGTCAATCATCTTGCCCGGCAGTTTCAGCCGGCCTTCATGCACAGCGACGATGCGCTGCATGAAAGCCTTTGCGGCGGCCGGTGTCGTGCCAGTTATATAACCGCTACGAATATCGACGAACGGGTCGTCATCTAGCTTTGTGCTTGCCAGAAGCCATTTCCAGGCGACGCTAACATCAAACTCGTCCGGGCAGATGAAGATCAGCGCATAGTAAGGCTTCGTCTTAACCAGTTCTTCAAGCAGGAAAGCGGGCTGATCAACATCGAAAACCAGGCGTTGCGCGCTGGCGTGCAGTTTTTCGGCGATGGCGATTGCTTCACCATATTCACTCGCCGCCCGCGCTGTTGCCATTATGCAGACAGGCTTTTCAAGCTGGCATTTCGCGACAAGATCAGCTTGCGCAACCGCCGTTTCCATCATCGAAAAATGCGTATAGAGACCGAACGCCAGGCCAGAAAGCCCGGCAAGAACACCGATGAACATTCCTAATTTCTGTATGAAATTCACAGATTTATTCCTGCAGACAAATCCGATGCAAAAACTTCCACTGCCGGATATAGATATGTTGTGGTGACAGCAGTTTTATCAATCACCATCAAAGTGATTTTACTAGAGGCATTTTAGCACAATGCTGCTGAAAATTTGAGAAAAATTGCCGGTCAGCTGTGCTATAATTGACAGATAATTTTGCGAAGCAGGTACAAAATGAGCGTTAAATTTCGTTCTTTGTGGCATTTCTGCTGCATTCTGACAATGGCAGCTGTGCTGTTCCTGCCGAACTGCGGGCTGGCAAAAAAGATCACACAACCCGAGATATACCAGCCCGTACCCGACAAATGGGCTCCAGGATTGCTTGAAGTCCGCATCTTTGACGTTGGCAAGGGCGACGCAATACTTCTGCATGTTCCCGATGGCCGCTTTATCATGATCGATACTGGCTATGCTGAAACAGCTCCGCGTTTGATCAATAGCCTGAAGACGCTCGGGGTCGACAAGATCCACATGCTGATTCTTACTCATCACCACAAAGACCATGTTGGAGGGCTTCCTTATCTGCTTGAGGCTATTCCGGTTGATAAAGTAATTCAATCTTACGACCCGCGTGAACCCGAGAAACTACTGGTCACACCAGGCACAAAACTGTTCGAGGCAGGCGGCATGAAGCTGACGGCACTTGGCCCGGAGCAGACCCACAAGGACGAAAACGACAATTCGCTGGTAACCAGGCTTGAATTTGGCCGTATCGCCGTTCTTTTTGCTGCTGATGCCATTGAGGAATCGATTGCAGATCTTCTCAAAAGTAAAATAAATCTGCGCGCTGACGTTTTAAAAGTGCCACACCACGGCCGCTTCACCGGCTTCTCACCCCGCGAATTCTTCACTGCAGTCAGACCTGAATATGCTGTGATAACCAGCGACGAAAATGCCGGCGAGCCACCCGAAGGCTCTATTATGCGAATTCTCAAAGAACTGGGTGCCAGAGTGCTTTTGACCGACGAACTCGGCGAAATCCAGTTTCTGTCAGATGGCGAAACAATAGATTTTTTACCCGGAGGAAAACGATGAGATACCCAGTATTAAATGCTCTTTTAAAGGGAAGTGCCCTTGTTGCTCTGCTGGCATCCGCAACCATGCTGACTCCAACGCAGCTTGCCAGCCCGCTATACGCCGCCCAGGATGCCATATATAAATATGAGGTATTAAGCTATTCAGCTGCCAGTGTTACGGCTTTCCGCACCATGATTCTTGCAGAACAGAGTGAAGTTCTGGCGGAACTCGGCAAAAAATACGCAGAAAAACCTGAAAAAATACAGGAAAATGCCGCCGTAGTTGGCTATTCTCATATATTATCCGGGGTTGATGAATTGCAAAATGGCATGAAAGATGCCTCTGCTGACGAAGAACGACTTGCTCACAGCTTCATACGTCTGCAGAGAATGCATTACACGTTGCTGGCAGACCGTAATGATGGCGCCATAGAACCCAAGCTGAAACGCGGCCTGAAACTGTTGAAAAACATGATAGGCAAGTCTCTGGTGCTCAATGTTCCAGATGTTAAAGACCCACAGGCACCAATCGGCGCCAGAGATGCTGCACTTGAAGCTGCGCGCCTGTTCAAGCCCGGCAGTGACAAACTGGTTTCTCGCGAAGAGCTGGCGAATATGTCCGCCCTTGAAATTTCCCGGCTGCAGCCGACGGCTGATCATCCGGCTCTGAGCGGCAGAGAACCGGGTGATAATTACGCAGACTTTCTCGAAAGCCTGACCAAACTCATTCAGGTCTGCGACAAAAAACTGAAGCGTTTCAATTTTCAGTATGCACAACGCGTAGTCTTTTATGACGAGCTGAAAGAAGACGCGACCTCACCAAAAATCAGGGTTAAAGACCGTTTTGGCATTAAGTGGGGCCTCAAGTGGGGCGATGAAGTACATACCGACGTAGCATTGACTCGCCTGGCCATTGATCTTGGCGCTTCTTATACCGATCCGAAGTTTTATTCAGGCCCGGGCGAAACCATTCTGGTGCTTGATCCGCCCTCTAAAAGCAAAGAAGGTGCAGTAACATCTTTTGCGCAACTCGCAGCCAACCTGCTGAATTCTAAATTCGAATTTCATGCCGATCGCTACCTGCTGCCAGCGAAGGATCTGGTAAAAGGCACTAATGGCGAGATTCTCTGTCATGGCATTGTCGATGAAGCAATGCTCGAGCGTGAATCAATCGATAAAAAGTATCTCGGCGCACCTTATGTGCTGTTCAAAGAATGCCAGCTGTCTTTCTTTAACCCAGCTGTTAAGCGCTTTGGTGGCGTATCTTTAGGCAGCGTTGGTGCAGCCGAAGACCGCGTAACCAGATCTTCAATAGTTTTCAACACCTGGATCAAAAACAAGGACATGAAAGACGATAACTCGCGGGCCGCACTGCTCTACAACCCGCAGACCGGCAAATTCGACCGCATGGTCGAGTTTCAGAGTGATCTCGGCTGTTCGCTCGGCCATTTAAAGCCCTCCGGCGAAATCAACTCGTTTGAAAGTTCCTTTGTTAAAAACCTGATCAATGGCATTGGCTTCTCAATGAAACCTCTTTACGTGCCAGCTTCCTGGAAAGCATGCACCTGGGCCGATGCCCGCTGGATGGCCCTGCGCATCGCAAATTTTTCGCGGGCCGATCTCGAGCGCTGCTTTGCCGAAAGCGGCTGGCCTCTTTTCGTGCAGCATCTGGCCATCGAAAAGCTTATTGCGCGCCGCAACGAGTTGATCGTTCCTTTCGAACTCGGTCTTGACGGTATCAAGCCGCTGCCATGCGACCCGGCACTGACAATCACGGTCAAGCATAATGGCCGCGAGTATCAGCCGGTAGTCAACGGCAGAATCGACGAGAACTGCCCGCTGGTTAAAGAGCTTGAAGCCGGCATTCACGCCGAAGGCCTTGCGAATGTAATCAGTCGCAAGAACGACTGACACGGCTTTTTCTACAATTAGTAATGACTGAAACAAGTCTTAAATCAACCGTGAAGGGCTTATAAAAATGGCAAAAAAGTCTTTTCCTTTGGCAAAGGTTTACAGTCTGCTTGAATCCGGGCCGGTTGTGCTGGTCACCACCGCCCGCAAAGGACGTCCCAACATCATGGCCATGTCATGGCACATGATGGTAGACTTTGAACCGCCGCTGGTCAGCTTTATCGTCAGCGACCGCAATTACTCGTTCAGCGCTCTGAAAGCGACAAAAGAATGCGTGCTCAATATTCCCACCCTGGCAATCGCTGAACAGACGGTAAGTTGCGGCAACACTTCGGGCGAGAAAATCGACAAGTTCGCGACCTTTGGCCTCACTGCCAGTCCGGCTAAACAGGTGCAGGCACCGCTTATCGAAGAATGTTACGCAAGTCTCGAATGCCGCGTTGTTGACACCAAAAACGTCAACAAATACGGTATGTTTATCGCTGAAGTAGTGCAGGCCTGGGTCGACACCAAAGTCAAAAAGCCGCAGACCATTCATCATTTCGGCAAAGAAAACTTCATGGTCGCCGGCAACCACGTCAAATTGAAATCAAAAATGAAATAGCCAACTTCCCGCAAAAAACTGAAGCGCAGGCTGTTCAGGCGACGCTATTAACGACTTCTGTTAAAGATACTCGTGCGCTTTAAAGGCTTTTGCTTTGCCAGAAGTTAATCTTTGAGAATCTCCTGCAAAAAGGTGTCGAGGCTGGCCATTGAATCTGCTGCGGCCTGAGCGGGGTCAACAGGGTCAAGAGTGAATTCGCCGGAAGCTTCTGCCTGAGGGTTTTTGGCCCATTCTGCCCGGACTCTTTCATAAAAGGGGTAAAGAGCAAGGTAGCTTTTTGCCGCCTGCTGATAAAGAACCAGAGCCTGATAAAGGTCCTTGTCTGTTCCCAGTCCTTTTTCATAGAGGCCGGCCAGCGCCAGCATGGCCCAGGGGTTACCGTTTCTGGCAGGTTCTAAAAAGACTGCCAGAGCCTGCGAGAAATTTCCTTTTTTCAACTGCTGGTAGCCAAGCTGCAGCTTTGCCTCTTCCAGGCCCTTTTTTGCCGCATCGGCAAATAATGCGTCAGCTTCTGCAGAGCCAAAGAGCGTCTTCGCGCGACGCTGATAAATCTGCGCCAGCCTTAACATGGAATATGGATTGCCGCGCGCAGCACTGGCCTGAAAAGTCTTAATTGCAGCATCGATATCATAGTATGTCGAAAACGATCTCGAATAAACGGCTCCAAGAAAAAAGCCGTAGAATTCGGGGTCTTTGGCGGCCAGTTCCTGCAGGCGCGCCAGAACGGGCCTGTACTCAACGTGACTTTTAAAATCGCCGTAATTTTCAAAAAAGCCATAGCGCAAAAGAGCCACCAGAAGCCCGATTTCTGTCTTGATACTGTTCTTTATATCTGCAAGTTTTTTTGCTTTTAGCAGTTCATCACTGTTGGCAACTTCTTCAGTCATCAGAATCTGTATCTCAGCACTGGACAGATTTTTGCAAATTTTCGCATTCAGTTCACTCTTCTGCGCTTGCTGAGAATCGTTAAGATCGTCGAGAAATGATGCGGCAACCCATCGATAGGCATCTTTATATTTTCCGGCCTCGAAATAATGCTGCATCAGAAAAATATGTGCCTTGCCCCTGTCGCTTTTTGCAGCATTTTTCAGCCATTCCTTGATTTTTTCCGGCGGATATTTGCTGCAGTCTTTGTTGGTCTCTTTGAACAGAAGCGCGAGGCTGGCAAAGTGACCTTTTGCGGCAGACTCTTCCAATACGGAAAAGGCATATTTCCGCTTACTGGGCTGGCTTTTAAACAAATAGATATTCGCCAGCTCATAAGAGGCCTCCAGTTCGCCTCTGTTTGAACTACTTTCCAACAATTCAATAATTCTGTCAAGATTCTCGTCACCAGATTTTTTTATTAAAAACCGCGCCAGACCCAGCATGGCTTTGGGGTCTTTGGCAGCGATTCCCACTTCGAAACTATCCTGGATTGCGCGCTCAACCGATTCACGTATCGCCGGTGAAAAGTTTGCAAAACCATCGAAAAGTTCGGCCATTTTGGTGTAAGCACGGCCATCTTTTGCTATGGCGGCATTTTTTATATAGCTTAAGCCTGTTCTGATAGCGTCAGGGTCATTTTTGTTGCTGCAATACATATCGCCGAGCTCAAGCATGGCATCAGTGCTGCCCATTTCTGCGGCAGTTCGCAAGGTTTCATGAGCGTGTTCCTTGCTGTCAAAGACGACAAAACTAAGCTGGTAAGACTCTATTGCCAGCTCATAAAGGCCCTTTGCGTCTTTCTCCCGAACCAGATCCTGTCTTTTTTTCTGAAAATTCAGCCTGAGAAACAGCTTTAACAGCGCAATAGCATCATGCTGTCTGCTTGCAGTAGCCGACATGGCAAAATGAATTTCCTGCGGGGTCAGTTCAAGAACAAGATGGTTTTGTGCCACAGCCAGCCCTGTTAAAGACTTTAGATCTTCACTACGGGGTGTTTCTTCGGCAAGTTTTTGCGTAATAATGAAGTTGATGATTTTTCTGTCTTCAGGGGCAGCTACATTGAGAGTTTCGCTGGCATTGAGAAGTTTCTGCTGGTTGTAGATCCAGTATATGGCCTCGGCAAGATCTTTCTCTGTGCCAGAACTGCCAGAAAGAAAGGCTTGCGCGACCACCGGATCAGCCTTGCTGAATTTAAACAGTCTGGCCAGACCAAGGCTGTAATAAAAATAGTTTTTCGTGTCGCCATATTTCTGATAATAATCGGCCAGGGCTTCCCAGGCGCGCCGGTCACCGTTGTCAGCGTTTGCTCTGGTAACTTTGAGCCATTCTGCCATGTAGCCGCCGCTCTTACCAGCATTCGCTTTCAGCTCACGGGCCAGCATGTCGCTGGCGGCAGGATAGCCCTTTTCCGCCAGAACTTTTAGCATCTGCAGGCCTTTATCTGCATCCTTTTTGACGCCACGGCCCTTGTTATAGCTTAAGGCCACAAAAAAAGCGGCATCGTCATTGCCCTGAGCTGCGATTTTTTCAAAGCGGACAAAAGCCGTCTGGTAATCGCCGTCTTTATACGGCCCTTCAAGGACAGTTCGAAAGGCAATCTTCTGCTCTTCCGCAGAAAGGTTTTCGCCAATCTGAATTTCTTTCTCGCCTGAACAACCAGCAGAAAACAAACAAACTATGAGAAAGACCAGAAACCTGATTTTCATTTGAACTCCCTATCCCGGCATCTTTGGCGCCAATAGCTACATTTATATTGCCAGGCTCCGCATTCACAAACAGAATTGCAACCGTTAAGGTTAATGTGCGAGATCTGTTTCAGCCATTTTAGCGCGGGCCTCAGCAATGTTCACTATAATCCTTATGCTGGATGCATTACAAGAAGTGAACGAAAGAAGGTGAAAAAAGCCCACCGACGAAAGATTCGCCGGTGGGCTTTTTTGGTTCGGTTAATTATTCAGGTATGTTTCAAAAAGAACCCGCATGTTTGACATGGCAGCCTTTGAATAAAGCTGTTTCGGGCTTGCTTCATACTCAGCCGGGTTGCTTTCACCATAGCCGACGGTGGATAAACGGTCAGGCGAGATGAGGCCTTCTTCGATCAGGTATTTCTCAACCGATGCGGCTCTTCTTTCGCTCAGCCTCTGATTATACTCTTCTGATCCAGATGCAGAGGTATAGCCGGAAATACGAACTTGTGCTTCGGGATTATCCTTCAAAATCTTGATGCTTCTTTTCAGAATAATCTTAGCGGCGTTGGTCAGGGTAGACTTGTCGAAATTGAAGTGAATGTCTTCAAAGACGAGGACAATGATTCCCGGCTTAGCTGCTACAGTTCGCACTCGTTCCTCAACCATCGGAGATTCTTCAGACACAACAATAACCTCAACCGGCTCAGGTTTTGGATCAAAGCTGGGTTCTGGTTCGGCAACTACGATATTTTCACGTTTTGCTCTGCTGCCGAACGCATAAACGAGCTCTACGGTGCCGCAGTAATTTCGGAAAGATTTTTCCTCAAAAGCTCTGACATCGACTCTTACAGCAATATCCCTTTTTACCCAGTATTTTGCACCGACACCCAGATTAATCGTGTTGGTATCGTTACTCAATACGTTCGGGCTATAAAGGCTTCTGCCGATGCCGGCAGTCACGAAAGGCGATAATCTTTTCGAAGGGCTGAACTGATAGATCGCATCGAGCTGGTAGTATTTAACGTCAACGCTATCGGTTGGGCTTCGATACTGGCCTTTTACCAGACCAACCAACGATTTGTCATCGACATGCGCGTTTACTACTCCGAGAGTAATCTCTGCGCCCAGGTGACTGGTAAAATTGTAGCCAAGCCGGCCACCGTAACTGAAACTGTCTTCGAGGTTCTGTTTATCTTCAAAATAGTGATAGCCAACGAATGGCCCGACTTCGAACCGACCGGACTGGTCATACGGACTCTTGTCCAACGAACTGGTAAGACGCATGTTTTCCGAAGCAGACACGCTTGTGATAACGCTCAATAGAGCAACAACAACCATTATACCCATTACCAAGGACCTGATTTTCATTCTCACGCTTATTCCCCTTATTCTTTCACAACTTATGATCGAGACAAACAGCAGTGTAGTTGTTCAAGACCAGATGGGAAATCGTAAGAACCCCCTATATAACTAGTAGGTTCTGGCATTCTGCATTGCGTGATAACCTTAGTAATTGCGCGTCTGCCACATCGCAAAATGCAGGTGTTCCGTCAGAGAACATGAGCTTTAATTGTATATCTTCGCCCTTGAATCGCGATTCTAGACCTTTGTCAAAGATGATTTTAATAACTGACCTCAGGTATATTGCTTATGCCTGAAAAGTAAAAGCCAGTTAAACAATGCGCAATCAGTTCAGGCGAAATTGCTGGCATTATCCTGCTCCGGCATATTATTGTATGTGCAGTGCTTCATGAGAAAATTTGCACTGTTGCCGATGACCAAATCAAGCTCAAATCAAAAATGCAGTGAAGATTTGAACAAGATGAAAGTAATCCCGCAAGGGAGGGGTAAAACAATGAAATCTGCTACAAAAGGACTTTTAGCTGTTGGCGCTCTGCTGAGTTTTGCCCTGGCTGTTCAGACAGCTCGCATTATAATGCTGTTTCGATCGCCTTCTGCCAAAAAATCGGCGATCGTCGACACCGGGGCATCGACTTCTGAGGGCACTACTTCTTCACGCCTGCCATTGCCAGATCTTATTACTGGACTGACACGCCAGCAGACATGGCCGCCAATTACCAGCAAAAATATATCTGGCCTCTTTCCGTTACGAGAGCGTTCCATCATTCCGCTTGAAGACTCTCTTGCTCTGGTCGAGAAGGAAGTAAGCCCTGAAATAGAACAGAAATTTGAGAAGGAATTGCCGGCGCGCCTGATGGCAAGACTGAGGACTATGCCCCAAGCACCTGAAATCCCGGAAGTTTTGCCGATGTCATCTCCCAGGCCGGATTTAAAAACACTAAGCACTACTTCGCGGTACTGGTATCTTATGAGCCGATGGTTTTTCAGCAAAAACCAGCATGAAACAGCTCTGGCAATTGCGGCTGCCAACCTGCTGCTGGCACACGAAGTCGAAACCGCCAACATCGCCGGCGCTTCCATGGTTGCACGAGAGGTAGCAAATGCCATGAGATTTACTGCCAACACAGGGATCCTTGAAATGTCTGGCAATCTCAACATACCGGCAGCAAAGCTGAAAAAATGGACTGCGGT
>MFYY01000241.1 GCA_001787855.1 Candidatus Riflebacteria bacterium GWC2_50_8
CGATTACCCACTGCGCAAGAGCTGGCATTGTCGACTTTTCTGCGCCATCAAAATACGGCTGGTTTTTGTGAATACCCCAACGGGCCATGAAGGTTCCGCAGACCTTAACAATGGCTCCCTGAGCAATCAGATCCTTGAGCATCTGCGAAAGATCCTGATCGTAGCTTTCCGGCTTCTTGCAAGTATCGCGGGCCATATCCACCGAGTCGTTCATCAAAAATATTCTGACTTCCTGACCGGCTTCCAGTAGTTTTCCGGCCAGGCGCAGGCCGTTCCAGGTTATATCAGTGCCATCATAAGGCGCATGATTAAAAACAATCAGAATTTTCATCGTCAGATTCCTTTTATTTAATTGTCCACGGACTTTAACAAAGCCATCTTCGCAGAATCTTCATCTCACTGCAACGAACTGGCAAAACTTTACATCGCCATTATGACAATGAGCAGTCTCATTTTTTCTATATTTCTCTGCCGTTTCCACTATAGCATATGCTAATAACCAGGAAAGATTATCACAGACCCAACGCAATGCAAAGCAATTTAGATGATATGCCTGGCACATTGAGGTTGGCCAGCACGCGCGAACCGGGATTGATAAGCCATCACATATGCGCCCCACTGCGGGTTACTGCTGTTAATGGACGACGGATCTGTGGTCCCGTGGCAATGTGGCTTCATGAGAGTTCTTCGGCGAACCGCATCGGATAAGAGAAACATTGTCATTTCGCGATTGCTGGCCTTGTCATAGTATTATTTTGTGTTAACATTGACACATACTAAATACTGAGGTGAATACATGCAACCACTGGTCATAGCAAAGGATCTGGTCAAGATCTACCAGGCTGGAGAGGTCGAAGTCAAAGCCTTGCGGGGAGTAAGCTTTGAGATAGATTCAGGGCAGTTTGTCAGCTTTACCGGGCCTTCCGGCAGTGGCAAAACCACGCTGCTCAACCTTATCGGCAGCCTCGATGTACAGACCAGCGGCGAACTCATCGTCGCCGGGCAGGCGGTAAATCAGCTCAACATCAGGCAGCGTGCCAATTTTCGTGGCAACAACATCGGCATAATTTTTCAGGATTTCAACCTGATTCCGGTGCTGACAGTGCGCGAGAACATTGAATACCCGCTGCTCATGGTAAAACCGACACCGGCGGCCGAACGTCATAAAATAGTCAGCGAACTGATGGAAAAGGTTGGTATCACCGAGCAGGCCGAAAAGTTCCCGAATCAGATTTCTGGCGGGCAAAAGCAGCGTGTCGCCATTGCCCGAGCACTATCGACAGCTCCCAAACTGGTTCTCGCTGATGAACCAACCGCCAATCTTGACAAGGCGACCTCGACCAGAATCATCGATCTCATGAAGGAGCTTAAGAACCAGCTTGGTACCAGCTTTATCTTTTCGACACACGACCCGCGCGTGGTCAGCCATGCCGATGTTATTTATGTACTCGAAGACGGCCAGTTACAGACCCCGACCGCCGAAAACACAATGGGTCACGGAGGTAGCAAGTAATGGAATCAGCCAGAATCGCCTTTCGCAACCTCTACCGGCAAAAGCGCCGCACCGGACTCACCGTTTCGATCATCGCTTTCGGCGTGGTCGCAGTCATTCTTTTCTCGTCGCTGGCCGGCTCGTTCAAGAACATGATGATCAGCCAGATTACCGACTCAATGCTCGGGCATCTGCAGGTTCACCGCAGCGGCTATGTCGAATCGCTCGACACCATGCCGCTGAACATGATCATGGAAGAAAAACATATCGACCAGCTCAAAAAAGCTCTCGCTGAAATCAGCGAAATCGAAGGTTATACTTTGCGCATTCTTCTGGGAACGCTGCTGAGCAATTACGCCGACACAACCAATATCAAGCTCTCGGCAATCGAACCCGGCAACGAAAAGCTGGTCACTCCGCTGCTGCCCGGCCGCATCACTCAGGGCAAGTTTCTCGAAAAAGGTCAGATTCTGCTGCCCAACCTGGTCGCGCGCGGCCTTGACCTCGGCGTTGCCTCAGAAGTAGTGGTCATAGCGACCAATGTCGACGGTTCGGTTAATGGCACCTCACTGATAGTCAGTGGTATTGTCGAAACCGCGGTCGGCCCAAGCGGCAAATACGGTTATATTCACATCGACGACGCGCGCGAACTGCTGCGCATGGAAAGCCTGCAGGTCAGCGAAGTCGCCATACGTCTCAAAGACGCCGAAAAGCTGACGCTGGTTATGAATAAACTGCAGACAGCCCTCAAAGGCATTACCGACGACAAAGGCAAGCCGGTTTTCGAGGTTCACCCCTGGAAAGCACTGAGCCCGTTCAACAACATCGCCAACATGATTGATCTGATGACGATTTTCATTCAGGTCATCCTGGTGACAATAGTATTGATAAGCATCATGAACGTAATGTTGATGGCGGTGTACGAGCGCACCAAGGAGATCGGCACCATCGCGGCGATCGGCACCCCGCCATCGTCTATCATGAGTCTTTTCATCTTTGAAGGCCTGTTTCTGGGAATAGCCGGCGCGGCTGTCGGCAATATAACCGGCTGGGTGCTGGTGCAGGCGGTTAAGGCCGCCGAAATGACGATAAGCTTCGGGCAGAGCGATAACATTCTGCTGGCACCACAGATTTCGTTATCAACAATGCTGGCAACCACCTTTATCGTAATTCTGGTTACCCTGCTTGGCGCGATAGAACCGGCCTACAAAGCTTCGCAGCTTGACCCGGTCGAAGCGCTGCGCAATTAAGACAAAGGAGACAATATGTTTAAAACACTGATCAATAAAAGTCTGATTCTGCTGGCAATCGCGGCCATGTGCAACATGGCCGGGATGGCAAACGCTGAAAATGCAAGCGTTTCTGCTATGCCTGAAGTCAGTGCCGCCACTGAAACCACCAGTTCTTCTGCCGCGACTGCAGGCAACATCGGCACTGAAACTGCCGGTCTGGCAGCAAATGCCGATGGCGCGCTTCCTGACAAGGCTGAAGCGCTCGAAAAGATTGACCGCTCACTGAATCCTGAGTCCTATGTTTCCTACAAAAAAATTGTGAACATTGATACCAAGGGCATTAAGAAAGAATTTGTCATGTATGTCGGAAAACTTGGCGCCGACAAGGTGCTTGGCTCTTTTCTCGCGCCCAAAACCGAAGTCGGCCGCGCCACCCTGCGCATTGGCGACAACATGTGGCTTTATATCCCGAACGTCAAGAAACCAGTGCGCATTACCAGCCTGCAATCGGTTACTGGCGGTCTTTTTAACAATTCCGACATCATGGGCCTCGATTACTCTGATGAATATGACTGCATCGATATCAAGCTCGCAGACGGCAAATACGAGCTCGAACTCAAAGCCAAAACCGGTTCGGTCGCTTACGAAAAACTTATTGTCGTAGCCGATACCGAAACTTATACACCAGAACGCATCGACTGTTACACATCAAGCGGCATGCTGGTCAAATCGCTGCATTTCAAGAATATCGTCGAATTTGAAGAAGGCTTTAAACGGCCGTCAGTGGTCGAAACCGACAGCCCGCTGTTCAAAGGTGCGAAGTCGATCATGATCTATTCGCAGATGAAACGCGTTCAGCTCGAAGAATCGCTGTTCAATATCAACAACATGGCAAAATATCAGGAGCTGCGGTGAAACAGTATTGTGTGTTTCTGCTGACTTTCTGCCTGCTTCTGTCTGCTGCCGGCGCTTCGGCCGATGATTATTCATTCGACGTCGAGGCTTTTGCGCCAAAACGGCTTGAAATCAATTATCGACTCGATCTGCGCCCGGGCTTCAGCTTTCTCGAAAAAGACAGCCGGCAGTATCGCCTGACCCTGGCGGCTGACAATCCCCGTCGTCATCAGAACAACTCAAGCATCCTGGCCGCCACCTACGGCAGTTACAAAGCCGGCGACAACTCAACCCTGATCTTTGACGGGCTGCTGACAGTCAGCCGTTTTTTTGACCAGACGCGCGATACGCAGGTATTGAATGAAGCCTGGCTGCGCTTCGATATCAACACCAGCCTGCAGGCCGGAATCGGTAAAAAGACCTTCAAGTGGGGCAAGGGTTATGCCTGGAACCCGGTTAATTTCGGTGGCCGCCAGAAAGACCTCAACGATATCGATCAGGCGATCGCCGGCTACAGCATGCTGTTCACGCAGTTTACCCGCAACCTGTCGGGTTATCTGTCGAACACCACGCTAACTTTGGCGCTGCTGCCGGTTACCGAAGGGTTGAATGACGATTTCACCGAAAATGACAGTCTGAATTTTATATCGCAATATTACATGCTGCTTGGCGACACTGATGTTGATCTCTACCTGATGGCCGGCACTGCCGGCAACCACAAGGTCGGCGCCGATTTCAGCAAAAATATGAGCAGCAATCATGAGATTCATGCCGAACTGGCTTACCAGAGCGAACAAAGCAGCTACGGCATTGCAGCCAATGGTCGGATAATTACCGAAGAAAATGGGCGCAGCAACTTTCTCGCCGGCACCCGCTATCTCGATCACCGCGACATCACCTATATTCTTGAATACCTGCACAACGGCGCCGGCCTGCATCAGTCAGACATGCAGAATTATTTCGACGCAACCGACCTGGCCTTGTCGACCGCCAACAAAGCAGTCATGCGCCAGGCCGCGCAAAATTATACCCAGTATCTCAACCGCCAGTTCGCTATGCGCGACTATCTTTATTTCAAGGCTTCCAAGCCAGAACTGTTCGGGCACCTGTACATGAACGGCGCATTCTTTTCGATCGTCAATCTCGCTGACAAAAGCCATTCAAACACAGTTGAAGTCAGCTACACCGGCCTTACTGACTACATCTTCACCCTGCGCCTTACGACAAATCTGGGCAATCACAACAGCGAATACGGCCAGAAACTTAGTTCCGACCGCATTGAGATGCGCTGCCAGTATTTTTTCTAAAAACGGTCTGTTTTCTCGCCTGAACCTCTTGTGAAGCTGCTCGATCTCCGGAACAATATACCAATCAAATGGTCTGAGCCACCTGCGACATTTTAAGACTTTTCAAAATGCCGACAAGTGATATTTTACCATGAGAGGTCTTTATACCTCATTTAAAAGCGAGGTAAATTTACCTCAAAACTTGATTAAACCCTGATTGCATCATCGTTTTTTAATGGAACGGTTCTTGCTTGTATATAGATAATATAGGTTAGGAGATTGCAGATGAAAAGAAAAAAAGGGCAGGCCATTGTTGAGATGGCTCTGCTGTTTCCGTTCTTTCTCCTGGTGATTGTTGGCGGAATTGTTGACTTTGGTTTTGCTTTTTACAACTCTATTACGCTGCAGCAACTTGCCAACGATTCAGCTCAATGGGCCGCTGACAACAGCATCACGTCGAATCAGATCATCAACAATTTCATTGCTGAGCGAAAGCCAGCCTGGTGGCGGCAAGACTCATTTACCGTAGATAACGCTGAGCAAGTCGCCCTGCCAAGCGGCGGAACGGTTCTGAGAATCCGGATCAAATATGACTCGCCGACATATACGCCATTCTATCAAACGATGCTTTCTGGCATCACAGGCGCTCCAAGCATTAAGCTGGCTGCTCTCGCTTCATACAAAATACCTGAGCACGTCTATACCAAGAAATAATTTGGAGAAATTATGAGACCCCCCAAAGAAAAGAAAGGGCAGGCTGTGGTCGAAATAGCTCTGGTTCTACCCATCTTCATATTGGTCATTATTGGCATCTTTGACTTTGGCCGGGCGCTGCACAGTTGGTCAACTCTCAACTATCAATGCACCAGAGCATCCAGGGCAGCTACCAAAAGAATCAGCCCACTGATCGCGAGAAACCTTTTTACCCCTGAAACACATGTGCAACTTGGAACAGAAGCGCAACCTGATGTATACAGTGTTCAGAGCGAATTCTGGAAATATCGCTCACCGGCAATGCCGCGCGAAAATTACGAACCTCCTTTATTTGAAGGCGTTGGCACAGATGCAAAAGAAGTTACAATTTCTGCTTCCTACAATATGACCCTGATGACACCGTTTCTAGGCGCACTGGTCGGCGGGGCGAATAATGGCGGGGCAATCACGATACACGCTTCTGTCATGAAAGCACAAAAAGAATAGTTTCTAAAGGTTGGTGTGGATATTGGAGGTTGGTATGAGTATTAGAAATAGAATTAAAGCCCGGTCAGGGTCAGTTCTGGTTATGACAGCTTTTTTTGGAGTTGTTCTTCTGGGAGTAACAGCTCTGGTCACAGACATCGGTTATTTATATCTTGAGCAATCACGACTCCAGACTGCCGTAAATGCCGGATGGAAAGCTGGCTTCGACAGAATGATGCAAACCAAAAACGCTGGCAAGCACGTTCTCGATGAAGAAGAGAAGGAATTAATTCGCCAGCACGTTCGTGATGTAATTAAATCAAACGGTTACTCAGACGAAGAGGCGGACGCAGTGGAAATCAACTTTCCAAATAACCAGCTTCTTGTCAAATCAAACAAGCAGGTAGGACTTTTCTTCGCTCAAGTTATCGACATAAAGTCGGGCGAAGTAGGTGCCACACGAAGTGACGCAGGAGATCTTGGCACAATAATACCGATTGGTATTCCGCACGGGCCGACCAAAGACGTCAGTCCCACCAAATACCGCTGCGATCTCTTTGATCCAGGCCAGGAATTCACCGTCGGCAAAGAATATATTATCAAACTGGGCGAAAACCCAATACCACAACCCGGCGATGCACCCTGGGGAGTGATTCCTAAAGACATAAACGACACAATAGACTTTGGCTTTGCTACTGGCTCAATTTACATAATCAAGTATGGCAGCGGCGCACAGACAGACGCTGGACAGGGTCTGAATGGCAACTTCGGCGCGCTTGATCTGGACAGTGTTAACATCCTTACACATGCCGGTGGTGCCAACATGTATGGAGACTGGATTAAATATGGTTGGGATGGAACCCTGAAGGTTGGCGACCTGCTTTTGCCAGAAACCGGTAACATGGCCGGAGATACTCGTCGCGGGGTTGAATACCGTATCGAACATAACCTGCTTGACATAAGGATTCCGGTAGTTCCCAGCTTTCCCAATGGGCAGAGTGATCCGGTCGAAGTCATCGGCTTTCTTAATTTCCGTTTATCAATGGTTGGTGGATCAGGCAATAATGCAACCGTAACAGGCACATATATGGGCAGCGATTATGCTGTCGATCACGCATCAGGCACGCTTAAAATCAGCTTCGGTCGCATCGACCCGAACAACGTAGCCACGGACACCACGCAGTATCTTGACAACTTCAAATATGGCTACAGTGCTCCTGTTGAATTCGGCCAGATGGTTCTGCCCGAAAATGGTAATGCATCTGAACCGACTGCAGAAGCAGTGTCATATCGCCTGGAGGACAATGCCGAATCTCCTAAAAATGTCATAGTTCCGATTACTGAAATTCCACCTGAAATTGTGACAAACAACCCCGCCAACGCTACTGCAACAACCATTTACGATCTCGACGCCACCGACAATCCGGGCGGAGCGATCGCCTCCACAACCTATCCATTCGGTTCTTCCGTCAGAGTTACCGGATTTGCCGAGTTTGAACTGCTTGCCGAAGAAAACTACACCAGAGTCGGCGAAAACTACGACACGGGCGATCAGGGTGACCTTGGACCAGTCATGCCCGGCCAGGTGCGCGGCAAGTTTATACGCTACATAGTAAAACCAGGAACTGTTGATTAGCATTACCCTGAACGCATAATTGGCAAAAGCCCAGCAGAATATTTTCTGAGGGGCTTTTGCCAATTATCAACCCCTTCATATTTTTCTCCTGTTAACTTTATTGCAAAAGCAAGCTTGCATTATGCAATTCAGATGTAATAATATATAGCATATGCCACAAACACAAGAAACAAGAGCGGTTTGTTGATCGAAGAATAATTTACTGCAAAGAAGCGGCTTTTGCTATTATTATCAGGCTTGCCGAAAGGAAATGAATCAGAATGACGAGCAAAAAATCTCTGGCAGACGAACTGAAACATTACAGCTGCATCTGTTATTATCCCTCTTCTGGCACCGATTTAAGCGATATCGACTACTTTGCTTCGGGACGCAAACTCTGGAGCGAAAGAGTCGAAGGCGTGCCGGTACCACCAGCAAAATCTGGTGACAAAGCCAGTTTGCAGAGCGAACCGGACCTGTATATTCACACTGATGTCAATTTTTACCAGGAATTTTCGGCAGGGCATGACCTGGACCCGGAAGACTGCGCCATACATGGCAGCTTTGAAGTCATTGAATTCAGAGAATTGCCACGGCTCGAAAAGCCAAACCGCATCTGCGACAATTTCGATTACAGCGGCAAATGCTTCGAATACAAGCTACGTGTCTGGGGCTCAGAAAAGACGCTGACCCTGATTTACTGCCTGTGTGAGAATGAATCGTTTGTCGCCGACATTCTGCTGGCCCATGGCATCAAGGTTGAATATGTCTGGTCGCGAAACTGGTATGGCACACATACTTACGGAACCTGGCTGGCCAATATTCTTGACCAGACACAGACCAGGAAAGTCTACACCGACTGGTTGTGCGTGCCGGGCAAACGCGGCGAACCGCAGAATATCGCGGTTCAGCAGAAATATCCCGAGCTGATGGTTCCTGCCAGGGTCAAACTGGTTCGCAACGAAGATATCCGCTGGATAGACGAAAGCGGACACGGCTGGGTCGAAGAATTTGATGTGCTGAGCACTGATTAAATTGCGTTTCGTGAGTTCTACCACCATTGAGTCTCACGGGAGGCTTTTAATCTATGGCTTAATCGCTACAGTGAACTTATGGTGAAGTTTCACGGTTGATTACGACATGATCGCCGAACCCGACCTGTGCATATTCGGCTAGCAACTTGCACTTTGCCTTAAATAGAAAATAAATGTTGCCGGGCTCTTCGCCGAGAGTCTTAAAGTTACCCTGCCCTTTTGCAATTATCATGTCAGCTTCATTGAAGCGCCGGCGAAAATCAGAGCTGCAATCAGAAAGTATCGTTCCCGGGGCATCTGAGCCGTTGTCAATGACTTCTGTTATTTCGTTCAGGCCAACGGCAAAAGCATCAGGCAGCGTAGCGTCATTTATAACCGGACCGCCACGAACAGCCACGGTTACCCGGTCCGGACCCAGCTGTTCGATAAGCAGACGGTCAAAAGCAATCTCACCGGCGTTGTCGGTCAGATAAAGAATTTTTTGCGCTTTTGCAGCCGCTTCACTGAACTTGTATTCTTTGCCAACCAGCGGTTCAGACAGGCATTTCTCGATGTTTTCTCTCACACGCTCCTCAGAAACCGAAGCGGCCATACCCAGGTCTATAACATTACCGGCAATTGCCAGACGCATGGCCATGTTCAAAGGATCAGCGGCCGATTCCAGTCTTTTCTGCAAGTCAGGCAGCATGGCCCTGGCCATGTGATTCTGCCGATCCTTGGCCGCGCGATAGGGATCGGCAACACCGAGAATCTGGCGCAGTTGCCGATGAATAAGCTGCCCGATCACTGGTGCCGGTTGCAACAGATCTATGCTGCCAGCCCATTGCAACATTTCCCTGAGAACCTTCGCGTGGATAGCCTGATCTTCTGATACCATTCTGGCAGCATCAAGCATCTGTCTGAGAAAGCATGGAACGCAATCCAGCAAAATTTTCATTCGTTAATCCTTAATTTGTGATCTAAAACAGCATGGCACAGTCAGAATTCTTTGACCTTTCCAGCAAATATGGCTTCGCAGTGAAAAATTGTATAGAAAAGTCTGATCACAGCTGCGTCTACGCAATGACAGGGCATCAGCATACCAATGTCGGCAGCCAGCAGATAATCAATGGTTGGCTGAATCACCGGGCTGCCTTCTTTTATGTGAAAACCGCCGACCACTGCTGCAATCCTGCTTTTTCCGGTAAGTTTTCTGGCATAATCGATGATGTTGCAGATGCCTGAATGGCCACAGCCGGCGATAATTATCAGGCCTTCTGGCGTATCGATAAGCAACGCCGAATCATCAATAACGAAGTCTGGAGTATCGTCTTCCCTGACAAATGTCGTCTGTTTTGATTCAAATGAATTGCTGCGCGGGATCTCGCCGAGAAACAGCACTGATTCTGAGAGTTTCAGCGGCTGTGCACTCAAAACCAGCTCGAAATTTTTCTGTGCAAACTGCTGATCGTATTTTAGACCGATGTAGGCAGATTTTTGGCTGCGGAAACGGCGGATAAAGCTGCCTGGGTGACAGATCAGTTTCTTACCGGTCATGTATTCAAAGCCGTTGCCATGGTCATAATGGCCGTGGCTGAGCACCAGACAATCGGCAGAGGCAGGATCGACGCCAAGACGGGCGGCGTTTTCCAGAAAAAGGCGGCTCTGTCCGGCATCAAAAAGGATCTTGATGTCGGCGTCGATAAAAATCGACAAACCGTGTTCGGCCGGGCAACCGGGTCCCGGGTTGTCATCGACGAGAAAACTGATTTTAAGAGGCTGTTTGAGCATTTCTACTCATCTCCTCTCTAAGAGTTATCAACATATCACCTGACCGTCAAGCTAAAATGAAACTGCAGCGGACACCGACAAGCAGTGCCGCTGCAGCATAAGCATTCGTCACTTTTCTCTCGGGAAAGGCCAGGCCATGATGCCGCCTTCCATGACCTTAACGTTGGTGTAGCCATGGCCAACCAGAACACGGGCAGCTTCGTAACCTCTGAGCGAAATTTTGCAGTAGCAGACGATGGGCGCGTTCTTGTCGGCAGGCATTTCGCTGAGCCGACTGCGCAGGGCTCCGAGTGGAATCAGCTTTTCGCCGATACCGAGGCGCATGACTTCATATTCTTCTGAGCCGCGAACATCGAGGATTGTCGGTTTATTTCCGCTATCGACCAGCTGTTTCAGCTCGGCAGTTGAAATTCCGGTCATCAGACCATCAAGCTTGTTCTGCATCAGATGAGCAGTTGCAATTGAATGATCAATCGCCAGTGAAAACG
>MFYY01000242.1:0-941 GCA_001787855.1 Candidatus Riflebacteria bacterium GWC2_50_8
CTATCACGCCCGACCGGCAGAGGGAAGAGGAAGCCCTGTACTTCCTAACTAGACCCGGGCAACTCTCCCCGGCTATAATCGTCCTACCAAGAGGAGGCTTGCGCGATGGCACTGTCCCCGGCGGTGGAGACCCTCTGGAACGAGCTCCAAACGGTGCGCGAGAAGGTCCTGAAGGAGACCGAGGGGCTTTCCCAGGCGCAGGCCGACTGGCGTCCGAGCGACACGGACTGGTCGGTGGGGGAGATTCTCCATCACCTCACGCTGGCCGAGATCAACACCGGCAAGCTCACCTCCAAGCTGATCAAGGAAGCCGACGCGGCGGGCAAGCTCGCCCCGTACCCGTCGGACCTGAAGGCGTTCGCGCCGCTCCCTTCGCCGACGCCCGGCCCGATGGAGGCGCCGCCGGTGGTCAGGCCCGAGAAGGGGCATCCGATTGCGCAGCTCTTGGCCGATATCAAATCGGCCCGCGAGAGGAGCCGCCAGTCCATCGAGCGGCTGGCCTCGGTGGATGCCCGCGCCCTCACCTGGAAACACTTCGCGCTCGGGGAGCTGAACCTCGCTCAGTGGTGGATGCTCCAGGCGCGGCACGATGGGGACCATCTCCAGCAGCTCCGCGCGGTGATAGCTTCTCGGGGATTTCCCCGGGCCTGAGGGGAGACCGCGATGCCACGACGTGGCGCGTTAGGATGAACGAATTGCGCAGCGCGCTGGTTCTTCTGTTCGGGTTGGCGCTGTCGGCCTGCGCGACCGCCTCGGACGTGGGCGTCTCCACGCGACAGGTCGGGGGTGCCCCGCCGTCGAAGCCGCGGGCGGAACGACCGACCTATGCCCTCGGTGAGAAATGGGTCCGCTTGGACGGCTCGTACGAGCTCGTCAGGATCGAAAACGACCGCTACGTCTTCGCGGCCGGTCCCAGCGCCGAGATCCACCTCACCAGGAAT
>MFYY01000242.1:1063-10891 GCA_001787855.1 Candidatus Riflebacteria bacterium GWC2_50_8
CGATACTATGAGCACCCTTGCCAGTTTTCCAAATTAATCAGGAGGTAAAGCATGTTTGTTCTGGCACTGACCGCTGTTCTGTTACTGTTTATAGTGATTGTCACCCACCCTGAACGCTGGCCGGAAAAATGCGCAAACTTTCTGAGAGAACACCACATCAAAAATGGCTGAACAATACTCTATCGCCGAAATCAGCCGCCTTACCGGCCTGCCGGCTCACACGCTGCGCTACTACGAACAGCAGTTCCCAGTATTGCTTGACGTAGAAAGAACCCGGGGCGGGCATCGCATTTATCGCAAACACCATCTCGAAACGGTCAGCCGCATAATCAGGCTGCTTAAAGACGAAAAGGTCAGCATAAAAAAAGCCAGAGAACTTCTTGGCGAGCCTAACCGAGTCGGATGCTCCGCCGACCATGTATCAGGCGAAACCACTGTCGAGAACAACGCAAACCTTGAACACATGCTGCATCTAGTCCTCGAGAGACTTGACCACATCTGCCGCAACAACGAAAATCGTGATACACTGCTGGTAAGCCTTCTCAAAAACCAGCCATCAGAGCAGAAGCACGAATTGCTCGAACAGATTACACGCTGCCGACACGAAACCCGCGAAACGATAAAACTCTGCCAGACTGTTATTCAACGCGGCATTAAAGCTAACTGACGCTCACGAGGTAAAAATGCATATTGACGTTGCCTTTACACCAGGCGAAGTGCAGGCACTTTCCAGTAAAGTCTGCATTGTCATTGATGTTGTGCGAGCTACATCCAGCCTTACCGTCATCATGTCAAAGAAGCCACGCAAGGTAATTTTGACAACGACCATCCAGAAAGCCACCAAATTTGCATCGCAACAGACAGTACACCCTCTTCTGTGCGGCGAACGCAAAGGTGTGGCTCCAGAGGGGTTCGATTTTGGCAACAGTCCGCGCCAGTATTTCAACGCCGACCTGCAGGATCGCGTATTGATCTTTACTTCCAGCAATGGCACCAGAGCAGTAGCAGACCTGGTAATCGCGCCGCATGTTTATCTCGGCTGTTTTCTCAATGCCGCCGCCGTAACTCAGAAAGCCTATTCTGTTGCCAACACCAACAGCATGGATATTCTGCTGGTCTGCGCCGGGCGCGAAGAAAAGTTTGCCATCGATGACGCCTACTGTGCTGGTTTTCTTGTTACAAAACTGATGGCACATATTTCGGCGCAAAACAGCTTTGAACTCGGTGACGGAGCGCAGGCAGCACTGGGCATATATGGCTATTACCGTGACGACCGTCGCCTGCTCGACATGTCGGGTGCTGGAAAAGCGGTAACCGAAATCGGACTTGCTGACGACCTCACCTTTCTGCTGCAACGCGACCTTTTCGACTGCGTTCCAGAACTTATCCGCAAGGACTTTCCCGAGCCAGAACATGGTTTCTCTGTGCTGGTCTGATAATTCTTAACAGCGCGCCGGCAATGTGTTAGAATCTGACAGGTAAAACACTTTTCTGGAGTAGCGCAGTGAATTCGCAGGCCAACCCTTTTCAGCTAAAAAAACATGCCGACGATGCTCTTGAAATCATCGTCACAGAGCAAATCACACCTGATCACAAAGCCTTTGCGGTTTTGCAGGCCATGGCGCAGAAGTTCCAATACGTAATCTTTACACTCAGCGAGAAAGCATCTCTGCACAAGGCTCTTGAGCAAAGGATTCCAGACATCCAGCTACTGGGGTCTCTGTTCATTGTAGCACCCGAGACCGTGCAAATACCCTTTGTTCTGCATGGAATCAAAACGTTCAGCGACATTCATGCGGCGCGTGCCAGAATTCGCAACGATCGCCTGATTGAAACAATAGTCAGTCGAATCATCTCGCTGCCGAGCTTTGCATCATCCACCAGTAAGATTCTGCGCATGCTGCTCAACCCGGAAGTAACCTTTGAGCAGATCGAAGAGGTCACTAACCAGGACCAGATGCTGGTCAACCGCATGCTCAAGATTGCCAACAATTCACAATTAAGCAGCCGCGTGCAAATCGACGACCTCAAAACGGTTGTCAAATTTCTTGGCATTGAAGGCATTCGCCAGATTCTCATTCAAGAAACCTTCAACACAATTGCCAAAGTGTTCGTGCGCCAGTCAGACAAACTGGCACATATGCGGCGATGTTCAGCTCTTTCTGCACATTTAGGCAAACTTATCGGAGCTGACATGGCCCTTATCGGAAAAATAACGGCAGCCGGTCTCATGCATGACATTGGTGCCATGGCATTGTCCTTTCACAATGCCGCCGAGTATATCGGGGTAACGCGCCGAGTTCGTTCCGAACGTATTGGCATCTGCGAAGCCGAAAGGGATGTTTTTGGTATCGATCACCAGGAAATCGGCGAAAGACTGGCAAAGGAATTATCTTTACCACCCTACATAACGCTTACGGCGGGTAATCACCATAACGTTGAATTTGCCGAGCATGACCTGATTTCGATTTCGGTTATGGTGGCGAATGGATTTTTAAACGAACAGATCGAACAGATCTCTTTCACCGATTACGAAAAATTCATGCCCGTGCTTGCCGAAGAACGTGCTAAATATTTGCGCCTGCACCCCCCGAAAAAGGCAGCAAAACCTATAGAAATCGTTGATTCTGAAGAATCGCCAGCAGAAGGCGAGGAACCGAATCAGGATGTATTCGGTTCTGCAATGGTCTGCGCGCTGCTCAAAGAAGAGTTTGACAACATAGTTATGGCTTCACACGATTCGCAGGGTCTGTAGCTTATTTAAACCAGTCTGGACGATTAAAATGACTCAACAATACCCATTTCAAATCAAGGATCACGGCGACAAAGTAATAGAAATGATCGTCGGCGATGTAATCGGACCTGAGCACAAAGTCGCTGAAGCTCTGCGCATACTGCTGAAAAAATTCGATTTTGTAATTCTTTCGCTTAAGGAAACCGCTTCGCTGCATCCCAGCTTTACCGATACTATGGCAGAGCTGTCAGCGGCCGGCAAACTGCTGGTGGTTGCCCACGAAGATGATCAGATTCAGGTTGATCTGCATCAGGCTAAACGCTTCACCGAATTGCAGGCGGCACAGAACCGTGTCGAAGGCGAGCGTAACATCGCAAGAATTCTTGAAAAAATTCCTACCCTGCCATTGGTGCAGTCTTCGGCCAACAAGCTTCTCACTATGTTGCGCAATCCTGCTGTAACTTTCGAAGACATCGAAGAAGTTACCAGCAAAGATCCCAAGCTCGTCATGCGTATGCTTAAAATAGCCAACAGTGCACATTTTATGCGGCGCATGCCCTACGAGAATCTCAAATCTGTCGTCACCTTTCTTGGTCTCGACGGCATCAGAGAGATTATTGTTCAGGAAACTTTCGAGGGATTAGCCAAAGTATTTGCCAATCAACGCGAAAAACTTGCGCACATGAGACGTTGCGCGCACCTGGCCTCATATATTGGCAAATTGATTGGCGCCGACATGAATATGATGAGCAGAATCAATTCAGCAGGGCTTTTGCACGACATTGGATCCCTTGCGCTCTGCTTTTATGACAGTCAGGAATATGCACGCGCCACCATGCTGGTGCGCAACAATAAAAAAACAGTATGCGAAGCCGAACTCGAAGTATTTGGCATAGATCACCAGGAACTAGGTACGCTTCTTGCCAAGAAACTGGCTATGCCCGATTATCTGGGGCCGGCTATGGCCAGACATCATGACCGGACAGTACCTTTCGACAACCACCTGATAATTTCGGTTATGATTGCCAACGGCTATCTGAACCAGCATATCGAAGGTCTGCCATTTACTCCTTACGAACAATATCTGCCCGTTTTCGCCGAGGAACGCAAAATGAAGAATGTCACTCTGGCCATAACCGGAAAAAGCTCACAGAGTGCGCCTAGAGTCAGTAAAATTGCTTCCGAAAAAGAGAAGTGCGGCGAAATTTTTAAAGTTCCCGAACTTTACGATGTGCTTAAAGCCGAACTCGATCAGTTTATTTTGGCCGGAACCGAAGCCCTCGGCATGTAGACTTCCCCGCGCTGAATTAACACGGAATTTCACCGAGCTTCTGGACAAAAGCCTGTGTACCGGTTATTCTTACAGTAGAGGGATCTGATAAAGGAACACGCATGGAGGCGTAATATGGCTATCGGCTCAATAAAAAATCCTTATCTGCAACAGGTTCTTTTCCAAAACCTGTCATCGTCGACCATCCAGCCCAACCAGCTCAAAGATTCTGCCCAATTGCTGAACTCTGCGATGACTGCAAGAAACAGCAACGCAACCATTTCGGCAGCCGGCAACAAAATTAACAATGTAAGCAAAACAATACGAAACGGTGGTGACATGCAGGCATACGAAGGGTTTCAGACGGCTATACAGCGTGCCAGCACAGCATCCGACCCAATGCAGCTGACCAGACTTGTCAACAGCGCCAGTTTCGCTGCCAATAACGACCAGGTGGCGCTCAACGATTCTTTTGCCGGGCTGGCAAGATCCAAGGGTCGGAACGACACAGCCCTGATTGATGGTTTTAACAAGGCATTTACTTCTACAGTAGAAAAAACCGGCATAGCGGGTCTTAAAACCTTCAATCAGGCGTTCAGCAAGGTTGAAAATGCAGATTACTCAGCTTCAGCAGTAAGCCAGGGCGACAACCTCAAACAGTTCTTTTCTACGGCAACCCAGACTATAAACGCTGGCAACTCAGAAAAGGAATCTCTTTCCAACATGCAGAGACTGACAAAAGGCATCGAAATCAGCGAAAACGCTGACGACATCTACAATTTTTTCAACGAATTCACCGGCCCTGAACCCAAAAAAGACTTCGCATAATCACAGACTAATCTGGCATTAAACCGAAAACCGCCGAATACGTCTTCAGTTTCGGCGGTTTTCATTTTACGTCAAGAATCTTGCGCACCTTGGCTGTCAAACTTTGAATCGAAAACGGCTTGGGAATGAAATTAGTGCCTTCATCCAGAACGCCGTGGCGAGCAATTATGTTATTTGTATAGCCCGACATGAACAGGCATTTAAGCTTCGGAAAATAGGATTTTAGTTCTTTAGCAAGAGTCTGACCTGTCATCTCAGGCATAACCACATCAGTTAACAGCAAGGCAATCTCGCCGGAATTCTCTTTTGCAATATGAATAGCTTCTTCAGGTGTTGATGAGGCCAACACCTGATATCCACAATTCTCCAGCATCATTTTTACCAGACCGAGAACTAAAGTGTCATCTTCTACCAGCAAAATGATTTCAGATCCATGCGTGAGTGTGTCTGAAGGCCTTTTTTCTAATATACTTTCATTCTTGTCCTCGTGCCGAGGCAGGTAAACCTTGAAGGCCGAACCGCAACCCTGTTCGCTGTATACATTGATAAATCCTGAATTTTGCTTGACTATGCCATAAACCGTGGCCAGGCCGAGTCCTGTGCCCTTTCCCATCTCTTTGGTGGTAAAAAACGGTTCAAATACTTTGCTCATTGTTGATTTACTCATGCCTTTGCCATTATCACTTACGGTCAGCAGAACATATTCACCTGGAGAAACCCCATGTAATTCTCCAGATGAAATGTCATCAAAATCGACGTTGTGTGTTTCAATTGTAATTCTGCCGACATCAACGATGGCATCTTTAGCATTAACGCACAGATTGGTTAGAATCTGATCAATCTGTGAAGGATCCACCCTAACCGGCCATATATTCTCGCATGGCAGCCAGACAAGGTCGATATCTTCCCCGATAAGTCGTCGAAGCAGTTTGATCATGCCTTCAATAGTCTGGTTCAGATTAAGAGTCTGCGGTTCTATGTCTTGCTTGCGTGCAAAAGCCAATAACTGTCGAGTAATTTCTGCTGAACGCTCACTTGCTAATTTGATCTGCACAAGATGCTCGCGCAACGGATCGTTCGAAGGCATTTTGCCAAGAACCACCTCTGCGTAACCGGTGATCACGACAAGCATGTTATTGAAATCATGAGCCACACCGCCGGCCAGTTGTCCGACTGCCTCTAATTTTTGACTCTGCCGAAGCTGCTCTTCAAGTCTTTTTCGTTCAGTGACATCCTGTACCGTTCCTATTGAGAGAATTGGCTTGTCGTCCTCATAACATGTTTCACATCTCTCGTAAACGTATTTGATCCGCCCATCGGGAAACAGAAGCCGGTGCTCAATAGCATACGGCTTCCTGGTCTCTACTGAGCTGGAATAGGCCAATTGAACGGCTTCGCGATCATCCGGATGAACGGTAGCCAGAAAGGCTTCATAGGTGGCGGCAAATTTGGCGGGCTCAATTTCAAATATGCGATAAATTTCGTCAGACCAGATTAGAACATTATTTGTCAGGTCCAATTCCCAGTTCCCTATATGGGCAATGCGCTGAGCTTCATTGAGGCGTTCGGCGGTTTTTTTCAAAAACTCTTCGGCCTGCTTGCGTTTAGTAATATCCCGGCCGAGAACGACCAACCCTTTTCTTGAGCCATCAAATTCAAATATCGGAACTTTGATAACATCAAAAACTTTATGAGTTCCGTCAGGTTTTGGTATAGTTTCCTCACCTCGCACTATTCCGCCCGACTTCCATGCCTTTTCATCTGTAGATTCGCAGTTTAGAAAAGTCGAGCGATAAATAGGATCGGTAAATTCAGCCAGTTCTGAGTCTGTCTTGCCGTGATAATCAACATTTGTTAAACTGAACAATTCAAGATCCGAGTCATTTGCCTGAAGCCAGCGCCCTTTTCCGTCTTTAAAGCAAATGATATCCGGCGTTGAATTGATCAAGCTTTTCAGCGTTTGCTCGCTCTCGCGCAATGCTTTTTCCGCGCGTTTACGCTCAGTGATGTCGCGCACGAGGGCGAGGTTGTATGTTTTATTTTCAAACTCCAGAAAGTTGGCACTGATCTCAACCGGAAAAATCAGCCCGTCTTTTGCCCGATGATGGCCTTCAAACAACAATGAGCGCCGTTCCTTGAGTTCGGCCCAATGATTGGACCAAAGCTCCAAAGGCAAATACGGATCAACATCTGATACGCTTCGACAAAGCAATTCCTCACGGGTATAACCCAAAATACGGCAGGACTCCTCATTGACAAAACAGAAGCGGGACGATTCGTCAATAAGAAACGCAGCTTCGCGCACATTATTCAGAGCGAAGTCCAGAAGGATGGCGTTCTGTTCGGCTCGTTTGCGATCATCTAATGCCTTGGCGAGCTTAATATTGCTGTAGCTCAGATCTCCCATCATCCTGGCAAGTACTGTATAGAAAGACAACGCAGCGTCAACAGTTTGTTGGCTGAAGCGCGGCACCCTGTTCAGCGCAGAAATGTATTCAGTCTCGTCGAATCCAAACCTCCGGGCTTGCCCTCGAAAGATCTCGTAATCAAGGTCTTCATCTTCGAAGAAAAACTGCCCAAGAACGATATTGCCAACATGCTGGTCGCCAAGCATTATCGGGGTGGCAATGTTCCATATATTGTTTTTGCATTTATACTGCTTAAAGGTGCCAACCGGAATATTACGGCTAAGCTCAACATTGCTTTCCAGGCATAACCGGCAGGATTCCTCATTAGCCCGGTAGAATCTGGTGCACACATCCTGCCATCCGGTTTTAACCAGCACCCTGCCTTTAAGATCAATAATGCCGACACTAATCTTCGCAAGTCGATAAAATTCATTCGTCAGCTTCTGAATTTGATCAACATCAATAATATCAGAAAGCTCCAATGCCCCGATGCCAGTTTCAGGTGAAAGTATGGCATTGAGTTTTCGTTGGACTTTCCTTTCACTCTCCAGCAAAGCTTCTTCTGCTCGCTTGCGTTCGGTAATGTCGATAAGCGAAACAAAGACTCTGGATAGCGTTTTTTCCTGGCCTGGGCACACGGAAAAATAGACGCTCACGTTTCGCCGCTCCCCCGCGAATGTCTTAACAATCGTGTCTACAGACATGTCGGTTATGCCATTCCACAGACAAGCCAATTCTCGACGAAAAGTGACTAATGATTCCGCTAAAAAGGTATTGCTGAGACCCGTCAGCAGGTCCTTTTTGTCTGCTGCTCCGTGCAGGGCGAGAGCAGCCTTGTTGACGTCTACAATCTTTGCCAGCTCAGCGCAATGCTGAAGCGTTTCTGGGTGCCGATCAAAGTAGTCTTCGATGTCAGTGACTCCCTGATTTTTCAGGTCATCGAAGATAGCCTTTACTAGCGAGAAATCCTCCTCCCAGATAGAGACTGGTGAGTTTTCAAAAACAAGGCGATATCTTTCCTCGCTTGCCAGCAAGTTCTGATGCGCCAGCAGACTCGACAGGGCATCAGCAAGCCGATGGGCAATTTCCTCAAAAAGGCGCTCTTCTTCTGTTGTCCAGTTACGGACACAGGAGCACTGGTGTAGCCCAAACTGCCATGGCTTTCCGATCTTTGGGTGGAAGGCCATCGACATGAAAGATTTGAAGCCAAAACGTTCTGACGCGGCAGTGGGCAATGGATTGGGAGTTCCCGGACCGAACTTTACAGGTTTATCAGAGGCCAACAGAAAGCGGAACGTCTCTGCAACACCTTCGTCCATCGGTATTTCAAGTCCCAATTTCAGGACGCCGGGATATTCCGGCCTGGTTCGTTCCATCGGCACCCGCCACGTTGTCGCCTCTGGATCACATGGATACAACAAAAAGGCACGGTCACAATCAAAAATAGACAATATGGTGTCCAGAACATTCTGCATCATCTGCTCAATATCATTCGTTCCCTGAATAGCATGATTAACTGAATCCAGGCTTTCTAAAAAATGCAGGTAGTCCTGATCCCTTTTTATCGCTTGGTTCATATGCCACCTCGTGGTAATTCGTCGGAAGGCACAAGGTCGTGCTTATGAAAGTTTTAAAAAGACCCCAATTGTCCTCAGAAGCAATTTTCCAGAGACAGAGCAGGCTTATCTATCAAGTTCGTATTAAACGAGACGGGTAACGTCGATGATAATGGCGATCGAGCCATCCCCCATGATGGTTGCCCCTGAAAACTCTACTGAATCACGGTAAGCCCTGCCCAGCGACTTGATCACAGTTTTATGTTCGCCAACTACAGTATCAACAACCAGGCCAATTTTCTGGCCTTTTACGCGACTGATGACGATCTGTTCGATCTCCGGCGCCTGGCCGGGCACTTTAAAAACTTCGCGCAATCTGATATATGGAATCAGCGTTCCACGTACGTTTGCCAGGTTACCACCGGTTGTTGATTTTTCCTGAACGCTTCTACGAAGTTCGACACATTCTTCAACCACCGACAGTGGCAGCACAAAGGCCTGACTTCCAATGCTGACCAGCAGACCATCTATTATGGCAAGTGTCAACGGCAGCACGATATCAATTTGCGTCCCCTGTCCCAGCGTAGAAGAAACTTCAACACTGCCCCTGAGATCTTCGATGGTTTTTTTAACAACATCCATGCCGACCCCGCGCCCGGAGACATTGGTAACCTGGGCGGCCGTCGAAAAGCCCGGCAGAAAAATCAGGCTATACACTTCGCGGTCGGTCAGACCAGCATCCGGGCTTATCAGTCCCTTTTCCAGGGCATGCTGCAGAATCCGTTCACGATTAAGTCCGGCGCCATCATCACGCACATGAATAACGACGTTGCCGGCAACATGTTCAGCCGACAGATGAATCAGGCCCCGACGCGGCTTGCCAACCGACTCCCGCACTTCGGGCATTTCTATTCCGTGGTCGGCACAATTACGAATCATATGCATCAGCGGCTCATCAAGTTTGTCGATAACTGTTTTATCGATCTCGGTTTCAGCACCACTCATGGTAAGATCGATTTCTTTACCGAGATT
>MFYY01000242.1:10902-18285 GCA_001787855.1 Candidatus Riflebacteria bacterium GWC2_50_8
AAAAGTGGCTTCAATCGGCAACATTCTGATGCTCAACGCATTGTCACGCAAACTGTTGGTAAGCATGCTGATCTCTTCTGATATCCCTTCAAGATCGAACTCCTGTAGAATGCGCGCAATATCTTCGGCCTGAACTTTTCGAATCATACCGGTAACCTGAGAAAGACGTTCCTGAACCGTAACCAGTTCGCCAATCAGGTTAAAAAGCTTATCGAGGCGATCAGAACTTACTCGAATATTGGAAAATTTTTCGATTCTGACCTTGTTCTCAACGACTTCTTTCTGTTTCTTCTGCTTTTCAAGAGCCTCCAGAACCTGAGCGGGAGTAGTCACCCCCGCCTCGACCAGAACTTCTCCGATGCGTTTTTGCTCTTTCAAGGCACGGTTTAAATCGGTTCGCGAGACAGCACCCTTTTCAACCAGAATTTCGCCAAGCGGCTGCAATTTTTCTTCTTCGACAACGCCGGTCAGAGAAACGCATGCTTTGCCGTTTTTTCCGGTTATCAGCTCCAATAGTTCACTGAGCGCTTCGATTGGAAGACTGGAGCGCAGTTTTAGAGAAAATCTGTTTTTTTTCATGCTGGCCTCTATTTGTCGTCCTCAATCTCTTCAGCAGTAAAAGCGCTCACCTCACCAAAACGGGCAAGCAGGCTGATGACAGCCGCGCCGGAAGAAAATGGTCCAACACCGCTCTTATCAAGAGTAAGCGTAACAATATATTCGTCTATTGCGGGTAGAGCCGCGTCATTATAACTGGTTCCCGCCATGATCGTTTCGAGCTGAGCCTTCAAGTCCAGTGGCCGCTGCATAGCGGCCATTATAAAGTCTGGATCAAAAGACTGCTCTTCGGGCCGCAAAATTTCGCTAAGCATTTTCCTGATCTCTACGGCTACTCCTGCCAGCAACCCTGGCAAATCTTTATCGACCGGCAAATGCTTCAAAACCAGCTGCCGGACAAAGCAGTCAAAATTTCCGACAAACTCTGCAATGCTCTCGTTGGAGTTTCGCATGGCAAAGATATATAACCATGCCAGATGCTGGCTTATTTTTGCAAATAAATTACGATTGCCGATATCGTCAGAAAAAGCCGCGATATCAGCAATTAACTGATCTGTGCGGACAAACGCATGGTCAATGCAAAAGCCGGAATCGTCAGCCATGGTTTCCATTCTTGCTTTCTGCAACTTTTCGAGAATCTTTTTGATACAGCTTTCAGCGACCTCAGAATCATCGTGAATCATATCTTTTAAAGCATCGTGGGCCATGAGCGTCTGCTTTATCACTGCCCTGCTAACCTTGGCCAGGCCGCGACGCATAAAATCGAACTCACTTTCAAGGGCGTGGGCAAAACTGGCAACCCGGTCAAGTTCAACCATTGCCGCTGAACCCTTGAGAGAATGCATAACCCTGAACACCCGATCTATCTCTTTTGAATCATCGGGGTTTTCGGAAAGATGCAGCAGAGCTTCTTCGAGTTCAAGAAGATACTCGCTCGCCCCTTCTCTGAAAAGATCTTTCAGGCTTGCATCCATCCTCTGCTCCCTGTTCTATTCATCAAAAAGTATGATATCTCCAGAATAATCTTTTTCGTCAGAAACAGCACGCACCAATTCTTCTTCCTGCTGCATGGCAAGATTTCTCAGTGCCGGCTCCGTCTTTCTGATGTAAACTTCGAATGTATCGGTATGAAAAAACAGAACCCGCGTGAAATTACCACCAAAATCGCTGGCTAGCAAGGGTATCTTTTCCAGTTCAAGATATTCCTTGATAAATTCGATATTTTTTGTTCCGGGCGTAGATCCGGCTGTGGCAGTAGTCAGAACGTTAGCCCCACCAAAGGCCTTGGCCTGCAATCGCGTTCGCCTGGCTCCCAGCTGAATCATTTCGTTTATCAGCATTTCCATGGCGTGAATACCATATCTGGCGTTAAGATCAAACTTGTGCATGTCAGCTATATGTGGCAACAGAATGTGATTCATGCCGGCAACCCCGGCCTGTGGGTCGAACAGGCAGGTTGAAACACATGAACCGAGAAGGGTTCTGATAACCTCGCCACTTTTGCAGGCGTAATACTGACCGATATTCAGGCTTACGACTGAATGATGCGAGTGTTTTTCCTTCAGCGTTGACAAAGCTTTATAACCTCCCTCGCAATTTTTTCAAGGGGTAGAATCAGGTCGGCAGCCCCTAGCCGTATCGCTTCAAAAGGCATTCCAAAAACTACCGACGTCATTTCATCCTGGGCTACTGTCCTGGCGCCGGCTTCTTTCATTTCAAGCAGACCTTTGGCACCGTCGTCGCCCATACCGGTCATAATAACCCCAATCGCATTTTTGCCGGCATAACGCGCAGTTGAACGAAACAGAACATCGACCGACGGACGATGTCGTGAAACCAGCGGACCATCTCGCACTTCGACAAAATAGCGGGCGCCACTTGCCTTAACCAGTAGATGGCGATTGCCCGGTGCAATTAGAACTCGGCCCCGAATCAGGGAATCGCCATTTTCCGCTTCTTTTACCGATACCGCGCACAACTCATCGAGTCTTTTCGCAAAAGAAGCGGTAAAACGTTCCGGCATATGTTGCACGATAACAGTCGCTGGGGAATCTAGAGGCAACCCCTGCAACACTACGCGCAAAGCCTCTGTGCCACCGGTTGAAGCGCCAATTGCAATAACTTTGTCGGTAGTAAGAATTACCTCTTTGTCACTCTTCTTTAACACTACATCGGCAGAGTGCTTCTGCATCACACTAATTTTAACCTGCTTTTGCGGTCTTGCCTGGGCAGCAGCCTTAACCGCGTCGCAGATGCGAATTTTCGATTCTTCAAAAAACTGGCGCGTACCAATTTGAGGTTTGGCAATTACTTCAACCGCACCAAGATCCAGCGCGCGCATGGTCAGGTCGCAACTGTCTCCGATGAGACTTGAACAGATTATCACCGGAATTGGATGCTGCTGCATCAGCTTTTCAAGAAAGGTAAGGCCATCCATCCGCGGCATTTCGATGTCGAGGATGATTACATCCGGCCGTTCTTCGGCTATTCGGCCCACAGCCAGATACGGATCGGCAGCAGCGCCCATAACCGAAATTTCATCGTCGCCAGCCAGCAATTCAGACAATACTTGTCTGACAACAGCTGAATCATCGACGATAAGAACCCTGACGGGCTTGCGATCGGCATTCATATATATCTGCTCAAACCTTTCGATAGATCATCGGTGCAACAGTCTGCAGCGGTATTTTAAGACCAGGCAAAGCTTCAGAGTGACCAAGAAACAGGTAGCCACCTGGCTTAAGACGCTCATAAAAACCGCCGATCAGCCTCTCCTGGGTCGGTCGGTCAAAGTATATAATAACATTCCGACAAAATATGATCTGAAAACTGCGCTGAGAAATCTCACCTAGTTCAAGCAGATTCAGACGCTCAAACTTAACCTTGCGACGGATTTCAGGAACAAATCGCACCCTGGAAGCTTCTGCGCCTTTCCCGCGCAACAGATACTTTCTTCGCAAATCCAGCGGAATAGGAGCGATCTTGCTGTCTGGGTAAATTGCCAGGTGGGCGGCCTGCAGAACGCGCATAGAAATGTCGGTTGCCAGAATTGTAAAATCAAAAGATCTATGTTCTGAAAAAAATTCACTCAAAATCATGGCCAGTGTATAACATTCCTCGCCAGTAGAGCAACCGGCACTCCAGACGCTGAGTGTCCGGCCAGAATTCCCGGTGCTGACAAACTCCGGCAGAACCTTGTTGGCAAGGTAATTAAAATGATCAGCTTCTCGAAAAAAGTCGGTCTTGTTGGTCGACACCAGATCAATCATCGGCTGCACTTCATTCAGCTGGCCCTCTGGACTGAACAGATATTCGCAATATTCTTTGAAAGAAGGCATCTGCAGCTGAATAAGCCGGCGGCGCAAACGGCCTTCGAGCATAAGTTTCTTGGCCTCAGGCAGCTTAATACCAAAGGTTTCCGAAACATAGCTGCTCATGCGAATAAAGTCATCATGACTCATTTTGGGTGCAAACAGCGCAGCCGAAACCGATTTTTCAGAGCGTTTTTCCAAATCTTCAGTCCTTGTAATTGTCAGGCTCTACAAGATCTTTGCCGGCATTAGCTGCCTCTTTGACCATCGTAATTTCACTGCTCGAAAATACCTTGTCGATATCAAGAATCATCAGAAAATTTTCGCCGATTTTGCCCATACCCTTGAGAAATTCGACCTTGAGTCGCGAACCAATACGCGGCGGTGGTTCAATATTCGAAGGCGCAAGTTCGATAACTTCCTGCACCGAATCAGCCAGAGCACCGATGGTTGTCAATTCGTTGTCAAGCTGGGCTTCAACCACTACAATGCAGGTATTTACTGACCGTTCTGTCATCGGCATGCCAAACTTCAAGCGCATATCAACAACCGGCACCACGCTGCCACGAAGATTAATGACACCGCGCATGAATTCTGGAGTTCTTGGCACTTTGGTAATGGGTGGGAAATCCAGTATTTCGCGGACCTTGGCGACATCAACGGCATAAACCTCGTCGCCCAATTTGAAAGCAAGATACTGAACCGGAGTATTTGCGTTCTGAACGTTTTCGATAGTCATGTTATTCTCCTTAGATCAAGGAAATTCGGCACCCTCCCGGTTGTAACCGGAAGGGTGCAAAATATCAGAATTTCTCAAAATTGGCGTCGTAACTGTCAGTATCTGCATCCAGATTGATCTTTACGCCAGATTTTGCGCCAGCAGTCGCTGCTTTTGCCTTCGCATGTTTATCAGCAGGAGCCCCCTGCGGTTTTGGCCCGTGACCACCCTTGCCCTGTGTCTTTCTATGGGTTGCCTGCTGCATTTCCATACCTTGAATCTTGAAGAAACTGATAACTGAACGCATCTGCTCTGCCTGTGAGCTTAATTCTTCTGCAGTCGAAGCCAGTTCTTCAGATGAACCGGCATTCTGCTGAATGATCGAATCAAGCTGCTGCAAAGCTTTATTAATCTGATCGGCGCCAGCATTCTGTTCTTTGCTTGCTACGCTGATTTCCTGAATCAGTTCAGCCGTTTTCTGAATATCCGGAACGATCTTGGTAAGCATTTCTCCAGCGCGGCCAGCCACTTCAACACTTGAAGCAGACAGATTGCGGATTTCTCCAGCTGCCAGCTGACTGCGTTCAGCAAGCTTTCTTACTTCAGAGGCAACTACAGCAAACCCCTTGCCGTGCTCACCGGCCCTGGCGGCTTCAATCGCCGCATTAAGTGCCAGCAGATTGGTCTGTCGAGCAATCTCTTCAATAATCGCAATCTTGGAAGCAATCTCGTTCATGGCAGAGACTGTCTCAGCAACGGCTTTTCCGCCAGCCTTGGCATCAGCAGCGGCTTTCTGTGCAATTTTTTCGGTCTGCGCAGCGTTGTCAGCATTCTGCTGAATATTAGAACTCATCTCTTCCATCGACGAAGATACTTCTTCCGCAGCCGAAGCCTGATCGTTGGCGCCGCTGGACAGCTGCTCAGCGCTAGCAGACAGTTCATTGCTGCCATTAGCAACATTATCTGTAGCGATTCTGATTTCAGTAGCCACTCTGGTGAGGTTTTTGACACATTCGTTAAGGTTGTTTTTGATTGTGTTAAAGTCGCCATTATATTCGGCTGTGATCGCTGGCGGAATTTCTCCGAGTGAGATCTTGTAAACGTAGTCTGCGGCAACATTCAAAGGCCCGATTACCGCGTCGAGAGTAGCATTTACGCCCTCTACGATCTTGCGATAATCTCCTTGATGTCTGGCTGCGTCGGCGCGGGTAGCCAGCTTACCATCAACTGCTGCTTTAACCAGCATATTGGCATCGCCAACCAGTGCGTTCAGGTTGTCGATACAGTTGTTAAGGTTGATCTTGATTTCGTTGAAGTCACCATTGTAGTTATCAGTGATCTTCTTGGGTATGTCACCCTTGCTGATGCGGTCGATGTATTCGGCGGCAACGTTCAAAGGCCCTACTACCGCGTCTAGAGTCTTGTTAACACCATCCAGCAACGGCCTGAACTCAAAATTAATAAGTTCGGTGCGGCCACGAGTAGCCAGTTTACCGCCAACTGCGGCCTGAATGAGTATATTCATTTCGTTAGTAAAGGCTTCAAGAATGCCACCAATATTTCTGCTCAGATAAAACCCGGCAAACAGAGCAAGAACGAAGCCGATCAGCATTCCGACTGCTGTTATGAAACGCACCTGACCAGCAGCTGATTTAGCTGCTTTTGTCTCGTCTGCAGCCACTACGTCGTTAATATGAAGAACTTTTGCGAGAGAAGCCTGCGCTTCGTTCTGAATTACCGGGACTTCTACCATCGCAATGTGATTCAGGCGTTCGTAGATTTCGGTAGCCTGAGCAGCGATGGCAAGCAATTCGTCAAAATCAGCAAAAACCTTCAAGCAATTCGGATTCATTTCATTTGCATGAATGCGGCTGGCTGCATCAGTGTTGCCAGTTTTCATAAACTCTCTGATCTTTTTAACACTGGCATGAAAGCCTTGATGTGGCACCCGAATATCATTCAGGATACGAGTAACCTCCGGATTTGTCGATCTGAACGTCTGCAGCCATTTGCCAAAATTACAGGCTGTATGGTCTTCGCCACCGGTAGAATCTTCAGTGCCGGTAATGAGCTCGAGCATCTGCATCTCCAGATTAAGGTGATCCCCGCGAAAGCGCTGAATGTCACGCTCAAGCTGCACCGGGTTTCTCATGCCGAGCTTGTTAAGTTGTTCGGCCAGAGCAAACGATTCATTATTGATGTTGGCCCACTTCTGCAATAGAGGCTGAAATCTGGCCCATTCTTCTGCTTCTTCCTTGGTCTGCGGCAATGGCTCGTAAATAGCCAAAGCAGCACGGTATTTTTCTCGGGCTTTGGCGATGATGTCAAACTGGTTTTTGAAATCCTCATCGCTCAAATTTGGATTGAGCAGTGTTCTCTGGGCAACGCGCAGAGACTCGATTTCTCTTTCCGCGATGAGAAGATTCTCAATACTCGGCAGTCGAACGTCGCTCACTTCGACAAGATGGCCGCTCAGAGTTTCGGCACCATTGTAGCCAGCATAACCGACAATCAGGGTTATGATGGCTACCGTAATAAAACCGCCCATCAACTTTTTTGCCAGGGTCAAATTTTCAAGCATACTGTTCTCCCCTTTGCTCAATTTCATGACTTGCTGAGGCCAGAAGCCCACAAGAGCCTGATTCCTTCACTCAGCCAGCTCTACACAGTTCTATTTCAGTTAAATCGCCCTCCCGAGTTGCAAACTTTTTCGAACCAGATTGATGCTGGCAGCCAGCATCGTGTCAATGCCCTCTTTAACCGGCGGGTCATGCCCGCTGTAAACCATTTTTAACT
>MFYY01000242.1:18312-18588 GCA_001787855.1 Candidatus Riflebacteria bacterium GWC2_50_8
CGGTCAGCACACGCAGCGAAGTGTCTCCCGAAAAAAGCACGCCATCAGCCTGACAATACAGAGCTATCGAATCTTCAGAATGTACCGGCACATGAATAACTTCAAAATAGGCGTCACCCAAACGCAGCATCTCACCGTCATTTACACGGCGATCCACATCAGCACCAGGAAGCCAGGCGAGCACCCGCGCCCCATATTTTTCTTTGACTGCCCTGGCACCGGCGGCATGATCAAAATGGTTATGGGTGAGCACAACCTGATCAACAGGTTTTTTGC
>MFYY01000243.1:0-4274 GCA_001787855.1 Candidatus Riflebacteria bacterium GWC2_50_8
TAGCAACAATTATGAAATCATGGCCGGTGATGTCGCCGGTCATGGCGTTGGCGCCTCACTGATCATGGCCATGGCCAAGGCCGGGGTTATGCGCTGCAACGACTGTTTGGGCGACCCGGCCCCCGTGCTGACAAGACTGCATCAGATCATTCACGAAACGCGCAGCAAGGTACAGAGAAAGATAATGACTTTTCAGTATCTCTATTTTAATGCAGATTCTGGAACGGCAGTCTACTCTAATGCCGGGGCCTGTTCGCCGATTCTGGTCGATCATGAGCGGCGCGAGACAGGTGAAGTAACTTTGCAGGCGCCAGTTCTCGGCGGCTTTAAGAAATCAAAATTTTCCAACATTGATTTGAATATCGCATCAGGCCAGGCGCTGGTGTTTTACACCGACGGCATAATCGAGACGATGAGCCCGGATGGCCGTGAAATTGGCTATGAAGGCTTTAAGCAGATACTGCTTGAGTGCTATGATGCAGATGCCAGAAAATACTATGACAATATTTACAGCAGATATATAAAATGGCTTGGCAGTAATCAGCCTCAGGACGACCTGACCCTGATCATACTGGTTAGAAAGTAAGCACGCGCCATCTCGCCAAGAAGGGGTCGCATCGGCGACCCCTTCTCAATTAACGAAGCAGTTCTTTGTTACAGTTGCTGGCCGGCAGTTATTCAGAAAAGTAAGATTTTACGCCGTTCTGCAACATTTCCATGTCGCCAGGAATGGTAAAAAACTTGTAGCCTTTTTGGATTTTTTCTCTGGCTACAGCCATTGTTGGCGCAGCGCAGCCTAGCAAAACGCCATGCTTCTGCGCCGCAAGTTCCACTCTCTTGATTGCCAGCGCAAGCTTTTCGCTTTTCATGTCAACGCCGTATGAAAGCGACAGATCATAAGGACCGACATGCAGAACATCGATGCCGGGCACCTGCAGAATTTCTTCGATATTGTCGACCGCTTCTCTGGTCTCGAGCATCAAAATCGCCAGAATTTCGTCGTTGGCGCTGTTTGTGTATTCGGCAAATCGCCCCAGATAACGATTGCCTCTCTCAGCGCCGCACGCCCGGTTACCCTGCGGACTGTATTTTATCGCATTTATAGCGCTTCTGGCGTCATCTGCCGTTTTGATTGACGGCACAATGATGCCCTGAACACCAGTGCCGATGTATTTCTTGATCAGGTTAAAGTCGTTCGCCGGAACCCTGACAACAGGTGAAACTTTTTCGTTTTCGGCAGTTATGGTCAGATTCTGCACTGTTTCCGGGTCAAATTCAGTATGCTCAGCTTCCAGCCAGACAAAATCAAGCTTTCCGGCCAGGGTCAGATTTTCAATAACCTTGTGATTACCTATGGTTACAAATCCGCCAAAAACCGGCTCTTTTTTGACTCTGAGTTTATATATGGTCGGGTTGTTGAAGCCCTTGCCATCAGAAACCAGATACTCGGTTATTACCGGGTGATTCGAGCTGTTTATGGCGACCTTCCAGGTTTGAAACGCATCAAAAGCCAGCTCTTTGCCATCATGGGTCGTAGCACGCCAGAGAACAACCAGTTCCACATGATAGATCTCGCCGACTTTGGCTATGTCGAGCTTCTTTATTGTATGGTTGGCAGTCTTTACTGTTGCCAGCACGCCTTTATACCAGGCATTAAACTCTGCATGGTTGTTTATAGGCTGTTCAGGAAACACCATTTTAAAGCCACTGCCGGGCAGATGCTGCAGAAATTCAGCGGCCGGAGCGTTTCTGTCAAACAGTGAGAACCATTTATAGACCAGGCTTCGCACCAGATTCTCGCCAGAATCTGCATAAGAAGCAGATACTGTCAGTAAAATCGCCAGAACCAGAAACAAAGTTTTTCTATTCATTTTGAACTCCCTGAGTTAGTTGTTAAGCGGCTATTTCAGCAGCAACAGAATGTTTTTTTCGCCATTCCAGTGGCAACCTGCCAATCTGTTTCTTAAAAACCCTGAAAAAGTAACTGGCATTGTTAAATCCTGCTGCGAAAGCGATTTCTTCGATCGGAACATCGGTTGCTGATAGCAATTTGCAGGCCCTTTCGATTCGTATCTGGTTGAGATACTGGCTGACCGTCTGCCCGGTCGCCTTTTTAAACACTCGACACAAATGACTTTTGGAAACGCCGCATTTATCGGCGAGCTCTTCCAGATCAAGATTTTTATCGGGATAGGCTTCAAGAAACTTTTTTGCCAGGACGGCCGTCTTGTCGACCGCTTCATCCTTATCGGCGGTGAAAAGCCTGACAAAAGAGATCAAAAGCTCCTGAAAAACAGATTGTATTTTAATTCGGTGACCCCAGTATTTTTCGGTGGTTTCTTTGAGGAGCTTGCGTGACAGCTCAAGAATCACGGCGCTACTTTATGCTTTCCAGGCCCGAAAAAATTGAGGTGCCCATGCTGATTATGACATAGCCCACGAATGCCGCGATTGGTAGAAAGAAAAGGATTGGCAGCAGCTTGCTGATGACTTGAATTTTGTGGCGGGCATCGTCTTCGAGATAGTCACTGGTTTTCTTCAGCATTTCCGGCAATTTGCCGCTTTGCTCACCGACGGTGATCATTTCTTTCATGGTCGAGGGAAGGGCGTTGACCGATTTGAAGCCGTCAGCAAGAGAGCCACCGCGATGAACCGAGGTCTTGAGGCCCGCAAGCTCTTTTTCCAGCCAGGCATTGGAGGTGACGCCGATCGAAGTATCGAGACATTGTTCCATTGAAACCCCGGCCTGAAGGCCGACGCCCAAGGTCCTGGTAAAGCGGCAGAGCGCCAGTTTTTTGACAATTGTTCCGAAAAGCGGAATCTGAACCAGAATAGAAGCAACCGCCGAAGTCGAAAACAGCTTGTAAACGCCATAAAGACAGGCAAGTATGAACGCGTAGATTCCCAGAGATCTCGCAATGCCCCAGGCGATTGAAATTCCCCGATCTGGAGATATTACCGATTCAAGAATCGGCAGCAGCATCAGCGCCAGGAAAAGCAGAAACAGCGGATAAGCAAGAGAAGAGATAAGCTCACGCTCGAGATTCATCTCCTTGTCAGCATATTCAGCAAGAGTTCCGCACACTTCCGGCAGAGTACCTGTCTGCTCACCGAATTTTGCAAAGCTGATCTGCATGTTGCTAAATGGCTTTCCAGCATTCTGCATGGCGGTAGACAATGCCGTTCCCTTCTCGACCTCTTTTGCCATCCTGGCAACTTTGGCTTTCATGCCGAAGCCGCTGACATTCTCACTGAGGAGATGCAACGTTCTGGCCAGGGTAACCCCTGCCGTCATCGATGTTTCGAGCTGCAGAAAAAAATCACGCAGATTGCTCATTTAATGCTTCCTTTTAACGGAAATTTATCAGCCAAAGTGGGATACTCCATTGCTTTCGGCGGAACAGCCGGTTTCGGTCAGGAGCTGTGTCGCAGCTGTAGCTGCAGCAAATTCGGCTGCAGATAAGGGCCTTGGATAGTTAAAAAACATCTGCCCGGGCCTTTCGTTATAATAAGGCCGGTTACAGTTGCCGCAGCCTGATGTTCTGAAGGCGTTACCGCTGTCTAATGCTGCGATCAGCTCAGTATCTGCAAATGGCAGCGAAACCAGTCTGCCATCGGCAAACCTGCAGTTTTCAAATCTGATTTTGCGGTTCTCGCTCAAAAATCTGAAGGCCTGCATGCGCCGATACTCAGCGAGTTCCGGCGCTTTACCACCATTGACCGGGGTCAGCGCAAACAGCGAAACTTGACCGCCGCCATCAATGATCTCCTGGATTCTCTGGCAAAAGGTTTCTTCGTTGTCACCAAGGCCGAAAATCAAATGAACTTCTATTTTGCTGCCATGCTGTTTTAGAAGATTCTGCAGGGCTGGCCAGTCTGTTTGCCAGTCTTTTTTTTTGTGCTTGGCATAGGTGCGCGGGTTGGCGGCGTCGAGGCCGATACCAACGTGATCAAGGCCAAGGTCAAGCAATTCGCCGGCAAGAATAGTCTGAGATGGGCTGAGCGTGACACTCGTAGCTATCCCGGTTTCTGCCATTTTCCTGGCGAGCTTTTTGAGTTCAATTTCTGATTCCGGGTTATAGCCAGTCTGTAGGCAGATTCTCGCAAAGGGCAGGGGAGGAGTAGTCAGTCGTTGAATAACCTCGGCAAGCTCAAATTCAGGCCAGATAATTCTTGAAAGTTGTTTTGAGGCGTTGTTACCATTCGCGCGCGAACAAAATGAACATTGGCCAATACAGCCACGATCAAAGAGCAGATAAGCGGTCGTTGGTGCA